>CAYNOF010000958.1:0-2291 GCA_964398335.1 uncultured Rhizobiaceae bacterium | reverse complement strand
AAGCGGCTGCCGGGCGCCTGAAACGCCACGCGCCGGATCTCGTGGCGATGGATTGCATGAGCTACACGCCGCGCACCAAGGCGGTCGTGAAGCACGTGCTGGGCGTGCCGACCCTGCTGGCGATCACCGCCACGGGCCGGGTGCTGAGGGAGTTGCTGGAGTAGAGATGGACCGCGAGATCACGCTCGACGATATCGAATCGCTGGCCGTCGGTGCCTGGGTGCTGGGCACCGGCGGCGGCGGCAGCCCGTACCTCGGCCTGCTCAACATGCGCCGCCTCTACAGGGAAGAGAATCTGCGCGTGCGGCTGATGAGCCCCGACGACCTCCAGGACGACGACATGGTCGCGGCGGTGTCGAACATGGGCGCGCCGCTGGTCGGCCAGGAGCGCCTGACCGACAGCCGCACCATCGCGCGCGCCGTGGCGCTGATGGAGGAGCATATCGGCAAGCGCTTCCGCGCGATCATGTCGCTGGAGATCGGCGGCGGAAACTCGATCCAGCCGCTGATGGCGGCGGCGCATCTCGGCCGGCCGGTGGTCGACGCCGACATGATGGGCCGCGCCTATCCCGAGGCGCAGATGACCTCGGTCGCGGTCGGCGATCTCGTGCCCTGTCCGCTGTCGACCGTCGACGTGCGCGGCCTGGAGTCGATCGTCGAGAAGGTGCCGACCTGGAAATGGATGGAGCGGGTCAGCCGCAAGATCTGCGTCGAGTACGGCTCGGTCGCCTCGACCTGCAAGGCGCCGCGCACCGGCGCCGAGGTCAAGAAGTGGGGCATCAAGTACACCACGACCAAGGCGATCAAGATCGGCCAGGCGGTGCGCGAGGCGCAGCGCCGGCACGAGGATCCGATCGCCGCGATCCTCTCGGTCGAGCCGGGCAAGGTGCTCTACCGCGGCAAGGTGCAGGACGTCGAGCGGCGCACCACCGAGGGCTTCCTGCGCGGCCGCACGCGCTTCGAGGGCATGGACGAGTACCGCGGCGCCTCGATGGAGATCGCCTTCCAGAACGAGTGGATCGTCGCCTGGCGCGACAAGCAGCCGGTGGCGATGTCGCCCGACCTGATCTGCGTGCTCGACTCCGTGTCGGGCGAGGCGGTGGGCACCGAGACCATCCGCTATGGCCAACGCGTCACCGTGATCGCGTTGCCGCCGCCCGCGGTGTTCCTGTCGCCCAAGGGCCTGCAGCATGTCGGTCCGCGCGCCTTCGGCTACGACATCGAGTTCCGGAGCGTCTTCGCGTGAGCCTGCGCGACATCACGCTCGACGACATCGAGTCGCTGGCCGTCGGCGCCTGGGTGCTGGGCACCGGCGGCGGCGGCAACCCGTACCTGCCGCTGCTCAACATGCGCGCGCTGTACCGCGAGGGCTATCGCTGCCAGCTGATGTCCTCCGACGCTCTCCAGGACGACGACATGGTCGGCACCGTCGCCAACATGGGTGCGCCGCTGGTCGGGCAGGAGCGGCTCACGGACAGCCTGACGCTGGCGCGTGCCGTCACGGTGATGGAGACGCACATCGGCAGGCGCTTCCGCGCCCTGATGAGCATGGAGATCGGCGGCGCCAACGGCGTGCGGCCGTTCATGGCGGCGGCGCACCACAAATTGCCGGTGGTCGACAGCGACACGATGGGCCGCGCCTATCCCGAGGCGCAGATGACCTCGGTCGCGGTCGGCGGTCTCGCGCCCTATCCGCTGACCGCCGTCGACGTGCGCGGCTTCGAGAGCATCGTGCACAAGGTGCCGACCTGGAAATGGACCGAGCGCGTGGGCCGCAAGATCTGCGTCGAGTACGGCTCGGTCGCCGCCACCTGCCAGCCGCCGCGCACCGGCGCGGAGGTGAAGAAGTGGGGCATCCACGGCACCACCACGAAAGCCATCGCCATCGGCGCGGCGGTGCGCGAGGCGCAGCGCAAGCACGATGACCCGATCGCCGCGATCCTCTCCGTCGAACCCGGCAAGTTGCTCTACAAGGGCAAGGTGATCGACGTCGCGCGCCGTACCACCGAGGGTTTCCTGCGCGGCGTGGTGCGCTTCGACGGGCTCGATGAATGGCGCGGCTCGGCGATGACCATCAACTTCCAGAACGAATGGATCGTGGCCTGGCGCGACGAGAAGCCGGTCGCGATGACGCCCGACCTGATCTGCGTGCTCGACTCGGTGTCGGGCGAGGCGGTCGGCAGCGAGACCATCCGCTACGGCCAGCGCGTCACCGTGATCGCGCTGCCGCCGCCGCCGGTCTTCCTTTCGGAAAGAGGCCTGCAGCACGTCGGCCCGCGCGCCTTCGGCTA
>CAYNOF010000957.1:0-1818 GCA_964398335.1 uncultured Rhizobiaceae bacterium | reverse complement strand
GGCGCCAACCTGGTGATCGTCGTCGTCGACAACGGCCAGTACGGCACGATCCGCATGCACCAGGAGCGCGAGTATGGCGGGCGTGGCCACGGCGTGGAGCTGCGCAATCCCGACTTCGCGGCTTACGCGCGCGCCTTCGGTGGCCACGGCGAGACGGTGCTGAAGACCGCGGAGTTCGCGCCGGCCTTCGAGCGCTGCCTGACGTCGAACGTGGCCTCGATCATCCATGTGAAGACCAGCCTGGAGCAGATCACCTCGCGCACCACCATCACCAAGATGCGCGAGGCGCACGCCGCCAAGAAGCACTGAGCCGGAGGAACGCCATGTCGCTCACGATCTCGAAGCTCGGCGATCGCCTCGGCGCCGCTGCCGAGGGCGTCGACATGAGTGCGCTGAAGGCACAGGAGGCGGAGGCCTTGCGCGCCGCGCTGGCCGACAATCTCGTGCTCTGCGTGCGCGGCCAGACGCTCGAGCCGCAGGCCTATTTCGATGCCATGGGCGTGTTCGGCAAGCAGATGGCGCAGCCCAGCGCCAGCGCCAACCACCCCGTGGTCAAGGACCTGCTGATCCTCTCGAGCGAGGATCGCGACGTGCTGGGCGACGGCCGGCGCCTTGTCGCCGGCGCAGCCTGGCACACCGACGACAGCTACCGGGCGGTGCCGTGCTCGCTCACCACGCTGTACGGCGTCGAGGTGCCGCCGACGGGCGGCGATACGCAGTTCATCAACATGTATGCCGCCTACGACGATCTTCCCGACACCACGAAGGCGCGCATCGACACGCTGCGCGTCGTGCACAAATACGCGCCCAGTCGCCAGCCCAACAAGGTCGCCAAGCGCACCGCGGAGGACATGGCGACGATGCCCGACGTGATCCATCCGCTGGTGCGCACGCATCCGGTGACCGGGCGCAAGGCGCTGTACCTCAATCCCAACCGCATGGAGGGCGTGCTTGGCCTGGAGCGTGCCGACAGCGACGCGCTGCTCGATGAGATGATCGCGCACGCCACGCAGCCCAAGTACCAGTACCGGCACAAATGGCGCCAGGGCGACATCGTCGTCTGGGACAACCGTTGCACCATGCACAAGGCCAATGCCGACTATCCCGAGGGTTCGCGGCGCTACATGCTGCGCGTGATCACCGAAGGCACGGTGCCGGTCTGATCACCAGCGCGGCGGCCGCTTCTCGTTGAAGGCGTTCAGCCCTTCCTGCGCATCGGACGTGGCGATGATGTTGCAGATGGTCTCGACCGTGGCCTCGATGGCGCGGCGATACTCGAAGTCGTTGACGCGCATGTAGCTGTCGCGGGCCAGCTTCATCACCACAGGCGATTTCTTCGCGAAGTCGCGAGCCAGGGTCCGCGCCTTCTCCTTGACCTCGGCCTTGGGCACGACGTGGTTGATGATGCCGATGCGTTCGGCCTCGACGGCGCTGATCGGATCGCCGTTGAACAGCAATTCGAACGCCTTGTGCCGGCCGATCTGGCGCGGCAGGTGCACGAAATGCATCGCCGGGATCACGCCGACCTGGATCTCGGGATAGCCGATGCTCGCGGTGTCGGCGGCGACGATGCAGTCGCAGGTCACCGCCAGGGTCACGCCGGCGGCGCGCGCCGGCCCGGTCAGCGCCGCGATGGTCGGCTTGCCCATGCGGTACTGCATGTCGTGGACGCCGAGATAGAGCTTCTCGAGGAAGCGCCGCAACCGCATGCCGTCGCCGCCCTGCATCATCGCCAAATCCATGCCGCCGGAGAACGCGCGGTTGAAGGCGCTGGTCAGGATCACCGCCCGCACGCCCTCGTCGTCGCGCGCCTTGGCA
>CAYNOF010000956.1:0-8020 GCA_964398335.1 uncultured Rhizobiaceae bacterium | reverse complement strand
GGTGGAGCGGCGGCCGGAGCTGCGGCTGGATCTGGGCAACGTCGTCAGCCTGGTCGCGCCCGAGGCCGGACCCGAGATGGTGCCGGCGATCGACCTGTCGCTGGCGATCGCCGCGGCCTCGCGGCTGCGGCCCGACCGGCTGGTGATCGATGGCCTGGGCAATGGCGCGGTGGCGGCGCTGGTGACCCTGATCGACGGCGGTCGCGACGGCGTCATCGCCAGTTGCGAGGCCAGCTCGCCGCGCGCCGCGCTCGAGGAACTGGCGCGCCTCATCGCCCGGTCGGAAGCGCATGAGACCGTGGCGACGGCGCAGAAGCGCATCGCCGGCGCGTTCGACCTCGTGGTCCATCTCGAGGCGTTCCGCGACGGCACGCGCCGCGTCACCCACATCGCCGAGGTGGCGGGTGCCGACGGCGAGAGCATTGTGGCCCGCGACCTCTTCCTGCACGACCACCGCGACGCGGTCGGCCCCGATGGCCGGCCCGCCGGCACATTCGTGAGCACCGGCCATCGGCCCCACTTCCTGCCGCGGCTGGCCAGGCTCGGCCTCGATCAGGGACTGTTCGACACGATCTAAACGCGGTCTCGGTACGGTCTCGTACCGAAACCCGCCGGCCGCGATCACTTCGCGATTCACTGGCTCGCTGAGACCTGTTCGCAAGTCGATTTGCGAGTTGCTACAAGGCGCTCGACACCGCAGTGTATGTCGCAACGAGTCAGTCCTCTGACCTTCCCTTGCGTGCGATCGGGGTAGCCGCCATGAATGTCCTGCCGCTTCGTGGGGTTAGCGTTGTCGCGGCCCGCTGCTCGGTGGCGTTCATTCTGGCCCTTGGCGCCGCCCAGGCCTCGGCGCAGCAATCGACCGCCCCCCAATCGACGCAGCCCCAGTCGACCCCGCAGCGTCCCGGCCAGGTCCAGCCGGCCCCTGGCGAGAACTACGATCCGCCGGGCATCCGGATGGGCGGCTTCCTGCTCTACCCCAGCCTCGAGCTGGTGGAGATGTACAACGACAACGTCTTCGCCACGACCAACAACCGGGTCGGCAAGTTCATCACCGTGGTCAACCCGCGCGTCGATCTGAAGTCGAACTGGAACAACCATGCGCTGAACCTGTTCGCCGCCGGCTCGGTCGGCTTCTATCACGGCGCCAGCAGCGAGAATTTCCAGGACTTCTCGGTCGGCGGCACCGGCCGGCTCGACATCCAGCGCAACTGGTACCTGTTCGGCGGCGGCTCCATCAACCGCAGGCACGAGGAGCGCGGCACGCCCAACGCGCTGTTCGGGCCCGAGCCCAACGAGTACTTCGATGCGCAGGCCAATGTCGGCTACTACCAGAAGTTCAACCGGCTCTTCGTGCGCCTCGAAGGCCGCTGGGAGCATCTTTCGTACACCAACAACAAGTCGCTCAACATCGCCGGCGTGGTGAACAACGAGAACCGCAATCGCAACGAGTTCGTCGAGACCCTGCGCGCCGGCTACGAGTTCGTCGAGGGCACCGAGCTGTGGGTGCAGGGCGGGCTGAACCAGCGCGTCTACGACACGCGTGTCGACAATCTCGGCTTCCAGCGCAGCTCGAACGGCTGGGAGATCGTCGGCGGCGCCACCGTCGATCTCGGCGGCATCACCCAGGTCGAGGGCTTCGCCGGCTTCCGTGCGCAGGATTACCGCGACGTGCGGCTGGGCGAGATCCGCGGCGCGATCTTCGGCCTGTCGGGCACCTGGAACCCGTACCAGCCGCTGTTCATCCGGCCCTATGTCCGGCGCACCATCGAGGAGACCAATATCGGCGGCTACAGCGGCTACTGGTCGACCCTGGCGGGCGTCAACGTAGACTACCGGCTGCGCCCCAATATCCGGGTCGCCGCCGGCGCCGCGATCGGCTGGGACGACTACCGGCTCAACAACCAGGTCCCGGGCACGCCGGATCGCCTCGATCGCTACCTGATCCTGGAGATCGGCGTCCAGTACCGGCCGACGGAGAACTTCTTCATCGGGCCGAGCTACCAGTACACCAACCGCGACTCCGACGTGGGCGGCATCGATTTCGGCCGCAACATCTTCATGCTCAGGGGCGGCGTGCAGCTCTAGCCGGTCGAGCGCACCAGCTTGCCGGGCCGGGCCCCGGTCTCCTCGCCCTTCTCGAAGATCGGCGTACCCGAGCAGATCGTCATGTCGTAGCCGTCGACATGCTGGACCAGGCGGCGTCCGCCGGCCGGCAGGTCGAAGATCATCTTCGGCGAATGCAGAAGCAGGCCGTCGAAGTCGATGACGTTCACGTCCGCCTTCAGGCCCGTCTGGAGCCGGCCGCGGTCCCTGAAGCCGTAGAAATCCGCCGTCTCGCTGGTCATGTGCTTGACGACGCGCTCCAGCTTCATGCGCGGCCCGCGCGTGCGATCGCGCACCCAGTGCGACAGCATCGAGGTGTTGAGCGAGGCGTCGCAGATCACGCCGCAATGCGCACCGCCGTCGCTGAGACCGAGGATGGTGTGCGGATGCTCGATCATCTCGCGCACCACCTCGAGATCGCCGTGCACGTAGTTGGTGACCGGGAAGTACACCATCCTGTTGCCGTCGCCGCCGACCAGGTAGTCGTAGCAGAACTCGTCCGGGCCCACGCCCTCGCGCGCCGCCATGGCGGCGATGCTGCGCTCCGGCGGCGGCTCGTAGTCCGGCTGTTCGCCCAGCAGGTACATGCGGTCCCACCTCGTGGCGATCTGCCGTGACAGCGGCGGCAGCACCTCGAGCAGCCGCGGTGACGCTTCCTGCGACAGCACCAGGCGACGCATCTCGGGCGTGCGCAACCGCGCCAGCATCTCCGCCGGTGGCAGCTTGGCGGCCTCGGCGAATGCCTCGCGCAGCGCGAAGGGATTGAGCGAGGTACCGAGCCCCAGGGTCAGGCCGACCGGTCGTCCCGCGACCTGGGCGAACATCGGCAGGTTCTCGGCGCGCGCCGCCTCGACGCCGGCCATCAGGCGGCGCCAGCGCTCAGGATCGTAGCTGCGATCGGTGAGCAGGAACCACACCGGCCGGCCGCTGTCCTTGGCGACCTGGCGCATCCAGCGAAACTCGGTGGCCTCGTCCTCGAAGTCGGACAGCATGCCGAAGGTGCCGCGGCCGGCGCGGCCCATGGCCTTGCCGATGGCGATCAGTTCCTCGTGCTCGGCATAGCGTCCGGGCACCAGCTCGCCGGCCAGGGTCTTGTGCTGATCGCTGCGGCTGGTGGTGAAGCCGACGGCGCCGGCCTTCAGGGCCTCCTCGGTCAGCCGACCCATGGCGTCGATATCGTCCGCCGTCGCGTACTCGCGGGCGATGGCGCGATCGCCCATGACATAGACCCGCAACGGGTGATGGGCGATCTGGGCGGCGACGTCGATGGTGCGCGGCAGCCGCGACAGCGCGTCGAGGTAGTCCGGGAAGCTCTCCCAATCCCACTTCAGGCCCTCAGTGAGCGTGATGCCGGGGATGTCCTCGACCCCCTCCATCATCTCGATCAGCGCCTTCTGATGATGCTGGCGGACGGGCGCGAAGCCGACCCCGCAATTGCCGAACACGATCGTGGTGGCGCCGTGCCAGGAGGAGGGCGCCAGGACGGGATCCCAGGTCGCCTGGCCGTCGTAGTGCGTGTGCACGTCGACCCAGCCCGGCGTGACGAGCCGCCCGTCGGCGTTCACCTCGCGCTTGCCGGGGCCGGCCTTGCCGCCGACCTGGACGATGCGATCGCCGTCGATCGCCACGTCGCCGTTGGCAGCTTCCGCTCCCGTGCCGTCGACGATCCTGCCGCCGCGGATGACGATGTCGTGCATGGGCTGTCCTTCTGAACTCGGAGCGCGAGCTTTCCACACTTCTCCTGATATTGGAAAGTCTATGGCGCCCCTGGTCAAACCCCAACTCAGCCGAGAACACCACGGTGGCGGGTTCATTGAATCCCCGGCCCTAGCCCTCCACCGCCCTTGCCGCCTGTTCCAGACTCGCCCGCGCGATCACGCGGTGGAACGGCGCGATCGCCGCCAGGTACGTCCGCCCCAGCCAGTTGTGGCAATGGACCACCGTCACCACGACGAGTTCCCGTCCACCCGCCGCGCCCGTACGCAGCAGGAGTGCCACTCGAAAGTCGAGATGCCGGTCGTCCTCGCCCACCACCAACTCCGCCGCGCTCTTCGACAGCAGCGGAAAGAAGCCGATCACTGGCCCCCGCGCGGCCGCGGCAGCACCGACCGCGCGAGACGATTTGACGCCGAGCGGCGCCATCACCGCATCGCGCACCCGCGTCAGCGCGCGAATCCACCATGCCTGCCGCTCGAACCCGGCGCGCGCCAGCATTTCGAGATCGTCCTTCGCCCCCGCCGGCAGGCGAATCGCGAACGCATCCAGCAGGTTCGCGCCGACATAGCGCGGCGCCAGCACGCTGTCGCGGGGCACGGGTACCGCATGCGCCTTGAACATTCTGCCAGCCTTCCCTGAGTGTCGACAGCCGCGCGCACTGGCACGAGCGCGGACTATTCGGGCTTGGCGCCGGATTTCTCGATGATGGGCAGCCAGAGCGCCTGGTCATCCACGATCAGCTTGCGGGCGGCTTCGGGCGAGACCGGCGGCAGCATCTCGAAGCCCTGGACCAGCAGCTTCTCCCTGACCTGCGGGTTCTGGCCGATGCGGTTGAGCTCGGTATTGAAGCGCGCGACGATCGCCTGCGGTGTGTTGGCCGGCACCGCGTAGCCCAGCCATGTCGCCACCACGAAGTCGGGCACGCCCGCCTCCATCATCGTCGGCACGTCGGGCAGCAGGGCCGAGCGGTCCTTGCTGGTGACGGCCAGCGCCTTCAGCTTGCCGGCCTTGATCTGGGGCAGCACGGTCGGCGTGTTGAAGAAGCCCATGACCACCTCGCCGTTGATCACCGCGAGGACAGCGGCGGGCGCACCGCGGTAGGGCACGTGCTGCAGGCGCACGCCGGTGCGCTGCTCGAGGATCACGCCCGACATGTGCAGACTGCTGCCGACGCCGCTCGAGCCGTAGGTGAGCTCGCCCGGCTTGGCGCGCGCCTGCGCCACGAGATCGGTGACGGTCTTGGCCGGATTGGCGGGCGAGACCACCAGCACGTTGGGCAGCGTGCCGGCGACGGTGACCGGCGCGAGGTCCTTGAGCGGATCGTAGCCCGGCGCCTTGTAGAGGCCGATGTTGAACACGGTCGTGCCCTGCGAGGTCAGCAGCAGCGTGTAGCCGTCGGCCGCGGCGCGCGCGCCTTCCGCGGTCCCCATGAGGCCGCCCGCTCCGCCCTTGTTGTCGACCACGACCGCCTGGCCCAGCGCCTTGGCGAGTTCCTCGGCGTAGGTGCGCCCGACGATGTCGGCGCCGGCGCCGGCCACGAACGGCACGATCAGGCGCACCGGTCGCTCCGGCCAGTCGGCCGCCCGCGCCGCTGCCGGCGACAGCAGGACCGTGGCCGTCGCGAGAGCCTGCCGCCGCGTCAGGAGATATCGTCGAGTTCCGATCATTGTCGTTTGCCTCCCTCTTTGCCTTCGAGCGCGATGCAAAGCTCGCCGATATCGGCGAGGCGGTCGATGCCCAGGATCATCGCGCGCGTGCGCTCGATCGCCGGCGCGTCGAGCACGACGGCCGCACAGCCGCGGTATTTCTCGTCGGCCTCGGCGTCCGACATCGGCATGGCCGGCGCGTCCGGTGGGACCTCGCAGCGCACGCGGGCACTCTCGCCGTTCATCATCAGCACTTCGACCTCGGCGGGAAACAGCCCGTTGTCGGGAAGGTCGTCGGCCTGCCTGATCTCGATCAGGGGCATGAACTTCTGCACCAGCCCGTCGGCGAGCGCCTGGTCGGTGAACTGAGCGCTGCCCAGTCTGCCGAAGCGCAACGCCGCCGCCACGCAGTAGCGCAGGCTGACCCGCGCCCGCAGGGTATCGGCCGGTATGCCTTCGCGCAGCGTCATGAAGTTCCAGGGATGGACGTGGCAGACGATGCCTGCCACCTCGTGCAGGCGCTCGCCCAGCGTGGCGTGCAGCGTGATCGCGGCATGGACCGCGGCGTGGGTCGGCGCGCCCGAGGGATAGGGCTTGAAGATGATGCCCGAGGTCACGAGCTCGAAGGGCCGTCCGAGCGGCAGCGCTTGCGGTGGCGCGCCAGCGAACAGGTTGAAGAAGCCGTACTTGCCATCGAGCGCCTCGGCGTCCGACAGGAAGCCCTTCTCCGCCAGCAATGCGGCCTGCACCGCGTCGCGTGCGGTGAGGCCGGCATGCAGCGCCATGGTCATGGTGCCGAAGTTCTGGCGCAGGCCGCTGGCCATCGAGGCCGCGATCCCCAGCGCCGAGCGGAAGGCCTGCGGCCCGAGCTTGAGCAGCCGGCAGCACGCGGCGGTGACGCCCAGCACGCCCAACGTGCGCGTCACGTGCCAGCCCGCCTCGTACAGACGCGGATTGAGCTGGCGCCCGAGACAGACGTTGATCTCGAAGCCTGCGACGTAGGCGAGCAGCACCTCGGCACCGCTCAGCCCGCGCGATTGCCCCAGCGGCAGCAGGGCCGATACCAAAGACGCGCTGGGATGCGACATCATCGGCTCGTTGTTGTCGTCGAACAGCTCGGCGTGGGCGGCCGTGCCGTTGGCAAGCGCCGCGCCGAGCACATCAGCCCTGGAACCGCGGCCGATCACCGAGCAGGTGCCGCTGCCTTGGCCGAGCTCGCCGACCAGCGTGGCCACGATGCGCGTCGAGTCGAGCTGTGAACCCGACAGCGACACCGCGATCGTGTCGCGAAAGGCCTGCTTCGCCAGAGCGAACGCGGCCGAAGGCACCTGGTCGGGCTGCAACGCTGCTGCCCATGCCGCGATTTGCTCGATGCTGTTGGCTTCTTCCGGCAAAAGATGATCCTCCGCCCGCGAGCAAGCTCCAGGGTCGTGTAAGCATCCATTGGAAACTGATGGATGCCCACGTCGCGATCGTGCCTGCCTCGGAAGTCCGACCCAGCCGGCTGCTACATATTGTGCATGTTAGCCGAAGACCCGGAAGGTCTCATGCTGCCGGTCGATTGAGATCATTGGTGCCCCTGGTCGGACTCGAACCAACACGCCCTCGCGGGCAACAGATTTTGAGTCTGCCGCGTCTACCAATTCCGCCACAGGGGCACCGTGCCGGACGCGGGCGCAATGAAGCCTATCCGCATCGCAGGGTCAACGCCGCCATGACTTGAGGGGACGCACCGCGGCGTGCTTTGCTCGCGCGAGGGGTAGATGAACAACCGGGATCCCGCCATCCGCCGCCTGATGCTGTTCTTCGCCATCGTTTTCGTGGCCGAAGGCATCGACCAGGGGCGTGTGGGGGTCATCCTCCAGCCGCTGACGAATTTCCTGAAGACCCGAGGCTGGAGCCCGCTCGAGGTCACCGCCTATTTCGGCGCGCTGAATTTTCCGTGGGTGATCAAACCCGTCTACGGCCTGATCTCCGATTTCGTGCCGCTCCTCGGCTATCGCCGCACCAGCTACCTGATGCTGGCGAGCGCCGTCGCCGTCCTGTCCTATGCCGCCATCGCCTGGCTGGGCGAACCGGCCGCGATCGCGCCGTTCCTGATCCTCACCGCCTACTGCATGGCGACGGCGAGCACGCTGTGCGGCGCCTTGCTGGCGGAGAACGGCCGGACCTACCGGCAGAGCAGCCTGTTCGTGGGCCAGCAATGGCTCTGGTTCAACGTCGCGATCATGGCGAGCGCCCTGGTGGGCGGCGAGCTGGTCGAGCAGCTGTCGGCAGCGGCGGCGCTCAGGGCCGGCGCCGTCATCGCCGCGCTGGCGCCGATCGCGATGCTGACGGCGACGCCGCTCCTGTTGCGCGAGACGCGAAGCACCATCGACCGGCAGGCTTTCCGCCGGTCGCTGCAGGGCCTCCTCGCAGCGCTGCGGTCCCGCAGCCTCTACCTCGTGGCGGCTTTCCTGTTCCTCTATTCCTTCTCGCCCGGCTTCGGCACGCCGCTCTACTATCACATGACCGACCGGCTGCATTTCGCGCAGTCCTATATCGGCCTGCTG
>CAYNOF010000955.1:0-2927 GCA_964398335.1 uncultured Rhizobiaceae bacterium | reverse complement strand
CAGCGACAGGAAGCCGATCGGCTGCAGCGCCGAGATCTCGGCGATCTGGTAGCCCTGCTGCATGACCAGGTGGCCCGAGGTGCCGAGGAAGCCCGCCAGCAGGAACCAGCCGACATGCTCCCAGCTCGGCGTCTGCCAGTGCCAGATCGCGAAGGGCGCGGCGCACAGCACGATGAAGATCGACTGGTAGATCACGATGGTGTCGGCGCGGTCGGTGCGCGCCAGCGACTTGGCCATCAGGTTCGAGGCCGAGAACAGCGGCGTCGAGGCCAGCGCGCAGATCGCGCCGATGCCGATCGCCTCGAAGCCCGGGCGGATGATGATCATGGCGCCGAGGAAGCCGACACCGACCGCCGCCCAGCGCCGCAGCCGCACGTCCTCGCCGAGGAACAGCGCGGCGCCTATCGTCACGAAGATCGGTCCGGTGAAGCCCAGCGCCGTGAGGTCGGCGAGCGTGATCAGCGGCAAGGCGACGAACCACAGCTGCATGCCGGCGCTGTGGAAGGCGCCGCGGATGGCATGCTGGCCGATGCGCCTGGTGTCCAGGGGCCTGAACAGGCCGTCGCGCCAGAAGATGTGCAGCAGGAAGACGCTGCCGAACAGGTAGCGGCAGAACGCCATCATGTAGGAGTTCAGCTCCTGCGCCGGATAGTAGGTGGCGATGTTGAGCGCCGAGAACAGCACGCCCGAGATGCCGACCAGGATGATGCCGCGCAGATTGGCGGGCTGTGTCACCCACCAGGCCTTGAGCGCTTTCATCGCTGGCCGCCGCGCAGGCGCAGCACTTCGCTTTCCAGCGCGTCGAGATACGGATCGGTGACGCCGATGGCGCGCAGCTGATCGGCGCATTCGAACAGGTAGGAGCGGCAGGTGCCGCGGCGTCCTTCGGCGAAGGCCATGCTTTCGGCTTTTGTCGTCACGCTCATGCCGCCGCAATATTGGGGGTGCTGGGGATTGATCACGAACGTCAGCGCCCGCAATGTGTTGCCTGCCTCGTCGGTGCAGTCGACCCAGGCGGCGTCGTAGATGCCGCTCAGCATCTCGCGGTTGAACAGGATCGAGACCTCGGTCTCGACCTGCGCCGCGGTGATGCGATAGGCGACGCCGTCGCAGATGCCGCCCTTCTCGACGCCCAGCATCAGGCCGGGCCGTTCCGGCGTGCCGCGGCCCAGGGGCGTCCAGAAGCAGAAGGAGCGGCGCCAGCCCTCGAGCCGCGCCGGCCGGCGCTCGACATAGTCGAAGGCCGGGTTCCACATCAGGGAGCCGTAGCCGAAGACCCAGGTATCGGTGCCCTCGGTCCAGCCGGCGAGGCAGTCGGTGAGCCGCTGGTCGCGGTCCTCGCGCGGCAGGAAGTAGTCGAAGCCGAGCTTGCGCGCCTCCTCGGCCAGTTGCTCGATGCGCTCCGCCGTCAGCTCCTCGCGGACCAGCGGTTGACCGGTATTGCCCCAGACCTTGAGGTCCGGTTTCGACGGTGGAGCGCGGTCGTTCATGTCTTGGAATAGGCGATGCCCATGGTCTCCGCGACGCAGGCCGGGCGCTCCTTGCCCTCGATCTCGATGGTCCACTCGTAGGTCATGCGCACGCCGTTGTTCGGCATGTCCTCGGCGGCGACCAGCTTCTGCCGGCCGCGCACGCGCGAGCCGACCTGCACCGGGTTGGTGAAGCGCACCTTGTTGGAGCCGTAGTTGATGCCGTTGCGCACGTTGTCGACCTGCAGCACGTTGTGGCTGAACCAGGGGATCAGCGACAGGGTGAGATAGCCGTGCGCGATCGGCTTGCCGTCGGGCATGTCCTTCTTGCAGCGCTCGACGTCGACATGGATCCACTGGTGGTCGCCGGTGGCGTCGGCGAACATGTTGACGCGATCCTGGGTGATCTCCAGCCAGTCGCTGACACCCAGCTCCTGGCCGATCAGCGCCTTCATCGCCTGCGGGCTGTCCACGGTTCGCTTCGCCATGCTTCCCTCCCTCTCCTCAGGTCCCGTCGATCATCACGCATAGCGCCGGACCGGCCGGCCGCGCAAACGAAGCCGGCTCATGCCGTTGATACATCCAATGGGGGCTGAATGGGGCGACGTTCAGGCGCTCGAGCGGCGCGGCGATGTCCAGATCTGTCACGGCGTCCCGTATGGCGGTCGGCGCGGCTTGTTTGCCGGTTTGGCCCACCTCACAATGGACTGTGACGCGAATCAACCGACATCAGCGCAACGCGCCCATACCGGAGGGAACGCCCATGGCCTACGAGCAGATCCTGGTCGACACCGCCGACCGCGTCCGCACCATCACGCTCAACCGGCCGGACCGGCTCAACGCCTGGACCGGCACGATGCACACCGAGCTGAAGCAGGCGATGCACGCGGCCGGCACCGATCCCGAGGTGCGGGCGATCATCCTCACCGGCGCGGGCCGCGGCTTCTGCGCCGGCGCCGATATGGGCGGGCTGCAGCAGATCGGCGCCGCGGGCGCGGCGGTCGACCGCTCGGCCAGGGTGCAGGACGTGCCGCCGGGCGGCAGCACGGCCGCCGATTTCCGCATGAACTATTCCTATTTCCCGTCGATCCCCAAGCCGATCATCGCCGCGATCAACGGCCCCTGTGCCGGCCTGGGGCTGGTGATGTCGCTCTACTGCGACATGCGCTACGCGGCCGAGAACGCGGTCTTCACCACCGCCTTCGCCGCGCGCGGCCTGATCGCCGAGCACGGCATCTCCTGGCTGCTGCCGCATTTCGTCGGCCTGCCGGCGGCGCTGGACCTGCTGCTCTCCGCCCGCAAGTTCCGCGCCCCCGAGGCGCTCAGCCTCGGCATGGTCAACCGCGTGCTGCCCGACGCCGACCTGATGAAGGAGACCAGGACCTACGCCAGGCTGCTGGCCGAGACGGTCTCGCCGCGCTCGCTGCAGGTGATGAAGCGCCAGCTCTGGGAAGCGCA
>CAYNOF010000954.1:0-2896 GCA_964398335.1 uncultured Rhizobiaceae bacterium | reverse complement strand
CTGCCGATCCACCTGTCAAAGCCCCGATAACATCAGGATTCGGCATGGTTTTTGCGCATCAGGCGGGTTCGGGAGCCAAACTGGACAAGCCGCGCGGGGCTTTGCTATTGCCCCGCCTTCGGGGGTCGCTGGAGCCATCATGGCCGTTTCGCCAAAGAAGCCGCTCGTCATCGTCACGCGCAAGCTGCCGGACGCGATCGAGACGCGCATGATGGAGCTGTTCGACACCCGCCTGAACGCCGACGACAAGCCGATGACGCAGGCCCAGCTGATCGAGGCGGCCAAGACCGCCGAGGTGCTGGTGCCCACCGTGACCGACCGCATCGATTCGCGCGTGCTGTCGCAGGCCGGGCCCAGGCTGCGCCTGATCGCTTCCTTCGGTACCGGCGTCGACCACATCGATCTCGACACCGCCCGCCAGCGCGGCGTGGTGGTGACCAACACGCCGGGCGTGCTGACCGAGGATACCGCCGACATGACCATGGCGCTGATCCTCGCCGTGGCGCGTCGCCTCGGCGAGGGCGAGCGCCTGGTACGGGCCGCCAAGTGGACCGGCTGGGCGCCCACCGCGATGCTGGGCGCGCGCATCTGGGGCAAGCGGCTGGGCATCGTCGGCATGGGCCGCATCGGCCAGGCCGTGGCGCGCCGCGCCCGCGGCTTCGGCATGGCGGTGCACTACCACAACCGCCGCCGCCTGCACGCCGACATCGAGAAGCCGCTCGAGGCGACGTTCTGGGAAAGCCTCGACCAGATGCTGGCGCGCATGGATATCGTCTCGATCAACTGCCCGCACACGCCGGCGACCTATCATTTGCTATCGGCGCGCCGGCTGAAGCTGCTGCGGCCCAGCGCCATCCTGGTCAACACCGCGCGCGGCGAGGTGGTCGACGAGAACGCGCTCACCCGCATGCTGCGCGCCGGCGAGCTGGCCGGTGCCGGCCTCGACGTCTTCGAGCACGAGCCGGCGATCAACCCCAAGCTGATCGAGCTCGACAAGGTCGTGCTGCTGCCGCACATGGGCTCGGCGACGCTCGAGGGCCGCATCGAGATGGGCGAGAAGGTCATCATCAACATCAAGACCTTCGTCGACGGCCACCGGCCGCCCGACCGCGTGCTGGCGGCGATGTTCTGAGTTTCTATTCCTCGGTGCCCGGCAGCGAGGTGCGTGCTTCCAGCACGTCGCGGGTGGCGCGGCTGACCTGGGCGCCGAGCAGCACGATGATCGCGGTGTAGTAGATCCACACCATGACAGCGGCGATGCCGCCGGCGGCGCCGAAGGCGGTCGCGAGATGGGTGACGCTGAAGTAGTAGACGATCGCCCAGTTGCCCAGCGCGAACAGGACGGAGACGATCGCCGCGCCGTAGAGCGCGTAGGACCACGGCACGATCACGTCCGGCAGCGCCTTGTAGATCACGGTGAAGAACAGCGTGATCGCGCCGTAGCGCAGCACGCCCGACACCGCCGGGCCGATCCACTCGCCCAGCACCGGGAAAGTCGTCAGCGCGTCCTGGTAGGCGCTCAGCACCAGGCCGGCCATCAGCACGACGAGGAACAGCACGCCGATCACCGTCATCAGCGCCAACGCCAGCATGCGGGTGCGCAGCTCGGCGATCACCGGATGGCGGCGCCAGCCGCCGGCCGGCTTCCAGATGTGGTCGAGCGCGCTGTCGAGCTCGACGAAGACCGAGGAGCCGGAATAGAGCAGCAGCACTAGGCCGACCGCCGCCACCCAGCCGCGGCCGCGGAACAGGCTGGTGTCGGCGAAGCGGCGCAGGATGTCGAGGTTGTCGGCGCCGACCACGGTGGCGATGGTGTCGAGGATGTGCTGCTGCGCCATCAGCCTGCCGACCACCGGCTCGGCGATGGCGACGCTGAAGATCAGCACCGGGCCCAGCGAGAAGATCGTGTAGAAGGCGATCGCCGCCGCCATCGAGGTCAGCCGGTTGTCGACGAAGCCGCGATAGGTGGCGAGGAAGATGTCGAGCAGCAGCTTGGGCAGGCGGTTCTCGACGCACCCCTTGCAGATCGCGAAGAACAGATCCCTGGTGCGCCGCCACATGCGATCAGCCTATCACGCCGCCTTCGAATCGACGCGCGGCAGATGGGCGATGGCATTGGCGTAGTAGGCCAGCAGCGGCCGCTCCGCCGCGACGGCGGCGTAGAGCCCGTCCTCGCTCGCCGTTGCCAGCCGACGCAGGGTCAGCATGCGCAGCCCGACATGGATGGCATAGTCACGATCGCCACGCGGCAGGTAGATCTTGGCGCCGGCGGCGCCCAGATCATCGAGCAGAACGGCGCACCGGCCCTTCAGTTCCAGCTCGTCGATCGGCTCCTCCGCCTCGAGCAGCACAGTCGACACCAGCGATACCGACAGCACCGGCACGACCTTGCCGATGCCGTCCATGATGTCGGCGGCCAGCGCGCCCACCGCCTCGAAGCGGCGATCCTTGTCGAGCTTGCGCAGGTCGCCGCCGAAGCGATCCGATGTCCGCGCCAACCAGTCGCGCGCCGAGATCGGCGTGCCGAAATTCACGCAGGCGTAGCCGAAGCTGTACCAGCGCCCGCGCAGCATCTGGCCGATATTGCGCGCCGCGAAACGCACCGTCGTCTTGATCGCGTGGCCCGCTCCGAGGCGCGGCGCATCGGCATCGCCGGCGCGCAACTGCGTGCGGTCCTCCAGCACGCGGTCGTAGTTGATGCCGACGGGCACGAAGACGATGTCGCGCGCGCCTTGCGGGTCGAACGACTTCAGCGCGTAGTCGACCAGGCCCAGGCGCGGCGGCCTGAGCTTGCCGTCTTTCGTCAGCCCGCCTTCGGGATACATCGCCTGCGCCACGCCGGCCTCGGTGGCCATGTGCACATAGCGCTCCAGCACCCGGCGATAGAGCGGGTTGT
>CAYNOF010000953.1:0-4687 GCA_964398335.1 uncultured Rhizobiaceae bacterium | reverse complement strand
CGCGGTCGATCCAGCCGAGCGCCTTCAGCTCCTCGAAGCCCTTCCAGACGCCGAACAGCGCGTCGCCGTAGCACACCGGCAGCACGCACCAGTCGGGCGGCTGCCAGTCGAACGCCTCGGCGATCTCGTAGGTGATCGTCTTGTAGGCCTCCATGCCGTAGGGATTGCTGCCGACCACCGGGCCGAAGAAGGGCGAGGTCGGATACCAGCCGAGCTCGCGCACGCCGAGCGATTGCAGGCGCCAGCGATCGGCCTTGTCCTCGACCGTGATCACCATCGCGCCATAGGCCTTCATCTGCGCCACCAGCGCCGGCGAGGCGCCGGCGAAGGTGAAGATGACGCACGGCAGCCCGGCCTTCGCCGCGTAGGCCGCCGCCGACGCGCCCGCATTGCCCGACGAGCTCGACGCGATGACCTTCGCGCCGAACTGCCGCGCCATCGTCAGCGCGCCGGAGGCCAGCCGGTCCTTGAACGACCAGGTCGGATTGCGCGACTCGTCCTTGATCCAGACATCGCCGAGGCCGAGCGTCGGCGCCGGTATCAACGGCGTGTTGCCCTCGCCCATGGTGACGGCTGCACCTGAAGCGGCCGGCAGGAAGGCGTCCCAGCGCCACATCGAGTCGAGCGGACGGATGGGTACATCCTTTGCTCTGCCCTCGCCCGGCACGGCATCGTAGGCGACCGTCAGGTTCGACGGAGCGCCACGCTCGCGGCAGGAAGGGCAGTCGTGGGCGAAACGATCGACGGCATGGCGACTGGCACACCGGACGCAGACCAACGCACTGGGCTGTGGCATCTCAGGCGCCCGCCGCCAGCTTCGTCGCTGCCTGCCGCGCGCGGCCGACGCCCTCGCGCGCCATGTCGGCGCACAGGCCGGTGTACGCGGTGGGATCGAGCAGCTTGTCGATCGCCGCGCGGTCCATGTGCGCGGTGAGCCGCGTGTCGGCGGCCAGCAGGTCGGAGAACGACTTGCCCTCGACGAAGGCCGCCTGCGCCGCGTCGTAGACCACGTCGTGCGCGTGCTGGCGGCCGATCGCGGCGCCGAGGTCGAGCATGACAGCCTCGGCCATGATCAGCCCGCCGCCGAGGTCGAGGTTGGCGCGCATGCGCCTGGGATCGACGCTCAAGCCCCGCATGATCTCGCCCAGCCGGCTCAGCATGTCGCCCGTGGCGATGCAGGCGCGCGACTCGGCGCTGTCCATCATCAGGCTGGTGGTGCGGTCGGCCTCGTGCTCGGTGGTCATTGCCTCCAGCGCCAGCGGCACCATGGCGCGGATCTCGGCCGCGGCGGCGATCACGTCCTGGCAGAGCTTGGGGTTGCGCTTCTGCGGCATGGTCGAGCTGCCGACCGTACCGGGCGGCACCGGCTCCTCGACCTCGCCGAACTCGGTCTTCATCAGCGTATAGACCTCGCGCCCGATCTTGCTCGACGTTGCCGCCCGCAGGCCGAGGATGCAGCTGTTCTGGGCGAGATGATCGCCCCGCGCGCGCGACGGCACCGTCATCGAGCCGAAGCCGAGCTGCCGGCCGATGCCCTGCTGCACCGGCGGCCCCATCCTGCCCAGCGAGGCGAAGGTGCCGGCGCCGCCGCCCAGCATGGCGACGAACAGGCGCGGCGCCGCCTGCTTCAGGCGCTCGACGTGGCGCAGCAGCTCGTCGATCCACACCGCGACCTTGTAGCCGAAGGTCGCCGGCACCGCGTGCTGGCCATGCGTGCGGCCGGCCATCGTCATGTCGGCGGTGCGCTCGGCGAGATCGGCCATGGCATCCAGGATCCGACCGAGCTGCTTGAGGAAGATCGCATGCGCCTGGCGCAGCACCAGCAGGTCGCCGGTCTGGGTGATGTTCTGCGTCGTGGCGCCCCAGTGCACCCAGCCGCCGTGCGGCTCGCCGACGACGCGGCCCAGCTCCCAGACCAGCGGCACCAGGGTGTGGCCGGTGCGGCGGAAGCCCTCGTCGATGCGGGCGCGGTCCATCAGCTCGAGCCTTGCATGCCTTGCTATGGTTTCGGCCGCCTCCTTCGGGATGATGCCGAGCTCGGCTTGCGCGCGGGCCAGCGCCACCTCGACGTCGAGCCACGCCTGCCAGCGGTTCTCCTGCCGGTACAGCGCGCGGATGCCGGGATCGGCGACGCGGGTCGCGGTGGGCAACGTGTCGGTCTGGGCGGACATCAACAACCCCGTGGCTGGGCGATTCTATGGTTCCGCATGGTCGATGCAGTTCACTGCGGCCCATGAAGGCCCGTTGAGGAAACGGCGCGCAGTATGCGGCACCCGGCAGGCAGGCGCCATTTCCGCCTCTACGGCTGTCGCTCAGAGCAGCGGGTAGTGGCAGGCGACGGCGCGGCCGGATGCGACGGTGCGCAAGGCCGGCACCTCCGACGCGCAGCGCTCGACGGCGTACGGGCAGCGCGTGCGGAAGCGGCAACCCGACGGCGGTGCCAGCGGCGATGGCGGATCGCCGGGCTTCATCCTGGGGTCGCCCAGCGGCACGTCGGGGTTGGGCTCGGGGATCGCCGCCAGCAGCGCCGCCGTATAGGGATGCGCCGGCCTGGCGAACAGCGCGTCGGAGTCCGAGACCTCGCAGAGCTTGCCGAGATACATCACCGCGACGCGGTCGGAGACCGACTTCACCACCGCGAGGTCATGCGCGATGAACAGCAGGGTGAGTCCGAAGCGCGCCTTCATGTCCTCGAGCAGGTTGAGGATCTGGGCGCGGATCGAGACGTCGAGCGCCGAGACCGGCTCGTCGCAGACGATCATCAGCGGCTCGAGCACCAGGGCGCGGGCGATGGCGATGCGCTGGCACTGGCCGCCGGAGAATTCGTGCGGCCGGCGGTGCCACACGCTGTCGGGATCGAGACCCACCGCCTCCATCACCGCGCGCACGCGCCTGACGCGCTCGGCGGGGTCGCCGACGCCGGTCACCACCAGCGGCTCGGAGACGATCTCCGACACCTTGCGCCGGGGGTTCAGCGAGGCGATCGGGTCCTGGAAGATCATCTGCAGGCGCGGGCGGATGGCGCGCAGCGCCTGGCCGCGCAGTTGCGTCAGGTCCTGCCCGTCGAACAGCACGCTGCCGCGCTGCGGCGGCGGCAGCTGCAGCAGCGCGCGCGCGAGCGAGGATTTGCCCGAGCCGGACTCGCCCACGAGTCCCAACGTCTCGCCTGACTTGATCGACAGCGAGACGTCGGTGACCGCATGCACCCGACGACCGTCGCCGAGTGGATACTCGACGTTGAGATCGGTGATCTGCAGCAGGTCGCTCATGCGCCCTGCCCCACCGGATGGAAGCAGGCATACGCCCTACCGCCGGCCTCACCCTGAGGCTGGGGGTGTTCCCACGTTAGATCAGGCCGTTCGCTGTCGCAGACATCGGTGCGATACGGGCAGCGCGGCGCGAAGGCGCAGCCCGGGCCCAGGCGTGCGGCGTCGGGCGGGCGGCCGGGGATCGCCCGCAGCCGGGTATGCGCGGCGTCGCTCAGGCGCGGCAGCGAGCGCAGCAGCGCCTCGGTGTAGGGCATGCGCGGCTGGCGGAAGATGTCGCGTGTCGCGGCCTTCTCCACCGCGCGGCCGGCATACATCACCATGATGTCGTCGGCGCGGCCGGCGGCGACGCCGAGGTCGTGGGTGATCAGGATCATCGCCATGCCGCGCTGGCGCTGCTCGCGCTGCAGCAGGTCGAGGATCTGGCGCTGCACCGTGACGTCGAGCGCCGTGGTCGGCTCGTCGGCGATCAGCAGCCTGGGCGCGCAGGCGATGGCGATGGCGATCGCCACGCGCTGGCGCATGCCGCCGGAGAGCTCGTGGGGATACTGGCCGGCGCGCCGTTCCGGCTCGGGGATGCCGACCTCGGCCAGCAGCTCGATCGAGCGCTTCAGCGCCGCCCTGGCGTCGAGGCCGCGGTTGAGCCGCAGGCCCTCGCCGATCTGCGTGCCGATCTTCATGACGGGGTTCAGCGACGTCATCGGATCCTGGAAGACGATGCCGATGTCGCGACCCAGCACGGCGCGCATCTGCGCATCGGGCAGGCTGCGCAGCTCGCGGCCCTCGAGCAGCACGCGGCCGCCGATCGCAGTGAAGGCGTTGGCCGCGACCAGGCCGATCAGCGAGCGCACCAGCACCGACTTGCCCGAGCCCGATTCGCCGACGATGCCCAGGGTGCGGCCGTGCTGCAGCTCGAAGGACACGCCGTCGACGGCGCGCACCACGCCGCGCGGCGTGTTGAAGCCGACGCGCGCGTCGTGCACCGAGAAAAGCGGCTCGCTCACAATGCGGACCTGCGTGGATCGACCATGTTGCGCACGATGTCGCCGAGGAAGTTCAGCGACAGCACGGTGAGGAACATCACGCCGGCGGGGATCAGCGCGGTGTGCGGCGCCGCGTCGAGCGCCTCGCGGCCGTCGGCGATCATGCCGCCCCAGCTCGGCTGCGGCGCCGGAATGCCCAGGCCGAGGAAGGACAGCGCGCCCTCGGCGACGATCACCACGCTCATCTCCACCAGCCAGAAGGCGAACTTCGGCGGCAGCAGGTTGGGCAGGATCTCGCGTGTGAGGATGCGCCAGTCGCTGGCGCCGATGGTGCGCGCCGCCAGCACGAAGTCGCGGTTGCCCCAGGCCAGCGTGTTGGCGCGCGAGACACGCGCGGCGGCGGGGATCGACAGGATGCCCAGCGCCAGGGTGACGTTG
>CAYNOF010000952.1:0-3078 GCA_964398335.1 uncultured Rhizobiaceae bacterium | reverse complement strand
CCGACCGCGTTGACCTCCATCTGCACCGCGCCGGCCTTGCCGCGCAGCTGCTCGTCGTAGCGCTTCTCGATGCCCTTCTTGCCGATGCGCATGCCGGGCAGCTGCAGCAGCGGGTCGTCGTCCTCGCCGAGGTCCTTCTTGTCGACGCGGCCGATATAGCCCACGACGTGGCTCATCAGCTCGGCGTGGAAGTAGTCGCGCGTCTGGCCGAGCTCGATGGCGACGCCGGGCAGCTCGGGGCCGTTGAACTCGATCTGCGCCACCTGCTCCCAGCTCAGATTCTCCTTCACGGTGATCGGCGCGAAGCGGCGGAACTGGCTGAGCAGGCGTTTGCGCTCGACCTCGCCCAGGCCGAGGATCTTGTCGAGGCGCTCCATCGACTCCTCGGCCTGGCGCAACTTCTCCGCGGTCATCACGACGCGGTAGTTGTTGCGGTTGGCCGCCAGCGGCTCGCCGGTGCGGTCGAAGATCAGGCCGCGCGAGGGCGCCTGCAGGCGCATGCCGATGCGGTTGTCGTCGGCCAGCACCTTGTACTTGCCGCCCTCGACCATGGTCAGCCAGTACTGCCGCGCCCCCAGGCCGCCCAGCAGCGCCGCCTGGCCGACGCCCAGCAGCAGGGCGCGGCGCGTGAAGCGCGCATGCCGGTCGCTGTCGTTGCGGTCGCGCCTCACGACGAGGCCTCGACCAGCCGGTTGCGGCCCAGCAGCCAGCCGAGGATCGGATAGAGGAAGAGCGAGACCACGTACTGCAGCAGTGCCGGCCAAGGGTCGATCAGGCTGGCCGAAAGCAGCGATGTCAGCGCCCAGGCGAGAATCATGGCGGCGCCGACGATGAGTGCGTAGAGCAGCCAGATGAAGGCGAAGGACACCTCCAGCAGGTACTTGCGGCTCGACGACACGACGCGCCAGACCAGCAGGAACTGCAGCGCCGAGACGCCGAGCGGCGCGCCGGGGCCGTATTGCAGCAGGTCGAACAGCAGGCCGAACAGCAGCAGCGCCGGCGCCGGCACCGCATTCGGCCGATGCAGGCTGAAATGGAACACCGCCATCAGCGGCAGCAGGGTGGCGACCGAGGGCAGGAACGGCAGGCGCAGCGGGATCAGGCTGGCCAGCATCAGCACCAGGATCACGAAAGCCGGCGCGAGCGCATAGGCCCAGCGGTCGAGGCGGTGCAGGAACTCCATGCTCAGCGCCCCCGCACCGGATGCAGCGGCGGCGGCGGCGGCGGCGGATTGGTCACCAGGCCGGTGACGCCGTAATCGACCACGCGCACCAGCTCGAGGCGCGAGAGGTCGCCCACCGGACGGATGCGGATGCCGTCCTCGCCGACCGAGGTCACGACGCCCACCGGCAGGCCGACCGGGAAGCTGCCGCCATGCCCCGACGTGATGATGCGGTCGCCCTGCTGGATGCCGCCGACCGACTGCATGAAGTTCAGCTTCAGCCGGCTGGAGTTGTCGCCGGCGAGGATGGCGCGCTCGCGGGTACGCTCGATCATGACCGGCAGGCGGAAGCTGATGTCGGTGACCAGCAGCACGCGGGCGGAATGCTCGCCGGCGTCGGTGATGCGCCCGATCATGCCCTCGGCGGTGATCACCGCCTGGCCCGGCGCCACGCCCGCGCCGCGGCCGACATTGAGCAGCATGCTGCGCATGAAGGCGCTGCCCGAATCGCCCACGACGCGCGCGGTGATATAGCGCGCCTGCGGGCCTTCCTGGAAATTGGCCAGGCCGCGCAATTCGGCGTTCTCGGCATCGAGGCGGCGCGCCACGCTCTGCCAGGCCAGCAGCCGCGCGTTCTCCTCGCGCAAACGGGCGTTCTCGGCGCGCAGGTTGGCGACGTCCTCGACCTGGGCGACGAAATCGTTGACCGCCGCCACCGGCTTGGCGACGGCGTCGAGCACCGGTGTCACGAGATCGGCGACGGCGGCGCGCACGCGCTCGACCAGGATCGTGTCGGCCTTGCCGATCAGCATCGCGCCGACTGCGGCGAGCACGAGCAGGCCCAGCGAGAAGCGCTGCACGACAGCACGCAGCGACACCGCCGTCTGGGTGAAGGTCTCGCCCAAGGCCATCGTGCCGATCAATCCCCCCGGCTCGCGATCTGCAGGTCGCGGAGTTTACGCCATCCGCGGCCGCAGGGCACTCAGTACATCGTCGACAGGACGCCCTTCAGCCGGTCGATGTTCTCGACGGCGTGGCCGGTACCGAGCGCGACACAAAGCAGCGGCTCCTCGGCGACCGAAACCGGCAGGCCGGTGGCCTGCTGCAGCACCTTGTCGAGGTTCGACAGGAGCGCGCCGCCGCCGGTCAGCACGATGCCCTTGTCGACGATGTCGGCCGCGAGCTCGGGCGCGGTGTGCTCGAGCGCCACCTTGACCGCCTCGACGATGGCGCTGACCGGCTCGGTCAGGCTCTCGGCGATCTGCCGCTCGCTGATCACCAGCTCCTTGGGCACGCCGTTCATCAGGTCGCGGCCCTTGATCTCCATGGTGCGGCCCTCGCCGTCCTCGGGGACCATGGCCGAGCCGATCTCCTTCTTGATGCGTTCGGAGGAACTCTCGCCGACCAGGAGGTTATGGTTGCGGCGGATATAGGCGATGATCGCCTCGTCCATCTTGTCGCCGCCGACGCGCACCGAGCGCGGATAGACGATGCCGCCCAGCGACAGCACGGCGACCTCGGTCGTGCCGCCGCCGATGTCGACCACCATCGAGCCGGTCGGCTCGGTCACCGGCAGGCCGGCGCCGATCGCGGCCGCCATCGGCTCCTCGATCAGCCACACCTTGCGTGCGCCGGCGTTCTCCGCCGATTCCTGGATGGCGCGGCGCTCGACCGCGGTCGACCCTGATGGCACGCAGACGACGATCTGCGGGTGGGCGAAGGAGCGCCGGTTGTGAACCTTGCCGATGAAATGCTTGATCATCTCCTCGGCGACCTCGAAATCG
The DNA here is from genome assembly GCA_964398335.1 of uncultured Rhizobiaceae bacterium. Classification (GTDB taxonomy): domain Bacteria; phylum Pseudomonadota; class Alphaproteobacteria; order Reyranellales; family Reyranellaceae; genus JAFAZJ01. The sequence goes on along the minus strand of CAYNOF010000952.1, from coordinate 132 downwards.
GCGATGACGCCGTCGCGCAGCGGGCGGATGGCCTGGATGTTGCCGGGGGTACGGCCGAGCATCAGCTTGGCCTCCTCGCCCACCGCCAGCACCGCCTTCTTGCCGGACGAGCTGGTCAGCGCCACCACCGAC
>CAYNOF010000951.1:0-2406 GCA_964398335.1 uncultured Rhizobiaceae bacterium | reverse complement strand
GAGGCGGCGGCCGGCTGCACCATCGAGGAATTCTTCGAGCGCTTCGGCGAGGCGGAGTTCCGCGCCGGCGAGCGCCGCGTGATCCAGCGCCTGCTCGAGGGCTCGCCGCACGTGCTGGCGACCGGCGGTGGCGCCTTCATGGACCCGCAGACCCGCGCCCTGATGCGCGAGAAGGCGACCACCATCTGGCTGCGTGCCGACATCAACGTGCTGTTCGAGCGCGTCTCGCGCCGCTCCAACCGGCCGCTGCTGAAGAACGGCGATCCGCGCGGCACCCTGGAGCGGCTGATGGCGCTGCGCTATCCGGTCTATGCCGAGGCCGATCTCGTGGTCGACAGCCGCGATGCGCCGGCCGATCGCACGGCCGAGGAGGTACACGCCGCGCTGATGCGCCATCTCGGCGCGGCAACGGGAGCCGCGCCGTGAGCGCAGAACCCCGTCGCGTCCCGGTAGCCCTCGGTGATCGCGCCTACGACATCCTGATCGGCCCCGACCTGGTCGCGCGCGCCGGCGAGCATTGCGCGCCGCACATCCCCAAGCGCCGCGCCATCGTCGTCACCGACGATGCGGTGGCGAAGCTGCACCTCGAACCGCTCGTCGCGGCGCTGACCGGCGCCGGCATCGACGCGCCTGCGGTGGTCGTGCCCGCCGGCGAGGCGAGCAAGGATTTCGCCGAGTTCGGCCGGCTGATGGAGCGGCTGCTCGACCGGCGTCCCGACCGCGACACGGTGCTGATCGCGCTGGGCGGCGGCGTGGTCGGCGACCTTTGCGGCTTCGCCGCCTCGGTGCTGCTGCGCGGCGTCGACTTCATCCAGGTGCCCACGACCTTGCTGGCGCAGGTCGACAGCTCGGTGGGCGGCAAGACGGCGATCAACACGCGCCACGGCAAGAATCTCGTGGGCACGTTCTATCAGCCGCGCCTGGTGCTGGCCGATACCGGCGTGCTCGACACCCTGCCGCGCCGCGAGCTGCTGGCGGGCTATGCCGAGATCGCGAAGTACGGGCTGATCGACGACGAGCCGTTCTTCGCCTGGCTCGAGACCAACGGCCAGCGCGTGATCGATGGCGACGCGCAGGCGCGCACCGAGGCGATCGCGCGCAGTTGCGTGAGCAAGGCGCGCATCGTGGCGCTCGACGAGCGCGAGCAGGCCGGCGTGCGCGACCTGCTCAATCTCGGCCATACCTTCGGCCACGCGCTCGAGAAGGAGACCGGCTACGGCGGCGATCTGCTGCATGGCGAGGCGGTGGCGATCGGCATGGCGCTGGCCTTCGACATGTCGGCGGCACTGGGCCTGTGCACGGCATCCGACGCCAAGCGTGTGCGTGCGCATCTCGAGGCCGTCGGCCTGCCGGTCTCGCCGCTGACGATCCGCGGCAGCAATGTGCGCGGCTGGGATGCGGCGCGTCTGGTCGACCACATGCGCCCCGACAAGAAGAACCGCGACGGCAAGCTGACCTTCATCCTCGCGCGCGGCATCGGCCAGTCCTTCGTGCGCCGCGGCGTCGAGGGCGAGGCGGCGTTCGACACCATGCGGCGCGCGCTCGCCGCGTGACTCGATCCGGCGATGGCATCCGAAGACGAAGCGTGGTGGAGTGATCGGCAGACGGCGAGGTTCTTCGCCGCGCACGGGACGAGGCCGTGATCGAGAAGCTGCTGACGCCGGAAGTGGTGGCGCCCCTGGTGGTTGCCTGCATCGGCGTTTCGGCTTTCTTCTCCTCCGGCCGCGCCGCGCTCACCCACGCCGCGCGGCCGCGCATGCATCGCCTGGCGCAGCTCGGCAACCGCCGGGCCAAGCTGCTCAGCGCCCTGATCGACCGCCGCGACGACGTGATCGGCGCGCTGCGCCTGGGCAACCTGATGGTCAATGTCGTGGCCGCCTCGCTGATCACGGCGCTGCTCGCCTCGATCCATGGCGTCTATGGCGTGTTCTACGCCGCCGTGCTGGCCTTCGGCCTGATCCTGGTGCTGGGCGAGATCCTGCCGCGCAGCCTCACCCTGCTCGGTCCCGACCGCGTCGCGCTGTTCCTCGCGCCGGCGCTGCAGTTCACGGCGGCGCTGCTGGGGCCGATCATGGACGGCGGCGCGCGCATGGTCCGCCGGCTGTTGCGCCTGCCCGATCCGCGCCTGCGGCCCAACCACGACGCGGTGGCGAGCGAGCAGCTGCTGCGCGGCGCGATCGAGCTGCACGACGAGGCCGGCGACCAGAAGGCGGCGCCCGACGAGAAGAAGATGCTGCGCTCGGTGCTCGACCTGGCCGATCTCACGGTGGCGTCGGTGATGACGCCGCGCGGCACTGTCGAGGCGCTCGACGCGGCGCTGCCGGTGGCCCGGCTGGTCGAGCTGGTGCTGGCCAGCCCGCACACCCGCATCCCGCTCTATCGTGGCCAGCCCGAGAACATCGTCGG
>CAYNOF010000950.1:0-8530 GCA_964398335.1 uncultured Rhizobiaceae bacterium | reverse complement strand
GTTGGCCCAGCGCCTGGAGATGTCGAGGATGTCCTGCTCGTCCTCGGCGAGGTCGAGCGCGCGCGAGAGGTCGGCCGAGAGGCTGGCGCGGTCGGGCAGGGTGTCGAAATAGTCGCGCGTCAGCACGCCGTCGAGCAGGATCGGCCGGCGCCCGAGATGCGTGGCGATGCGCGGCGCGCTGCCCTTGATGGTGGCGACCAGCTCGAGCAGCGGCGGGTTGACCTTGAACAGCGAGAAGATCTGCACGCCGGCGGGCAGGGCGGCGAGCACCGCGTCGAAGCGCAGCAGCGCCTGGTCGGGGTCGGCCGAATCGCCCAGCGCCTTGAGGATCGCCGGCATCAGCTCGGTGAGCAGCTCGCGTGCCCGTACGGTGTGTGTCGAGCGGTAGCGGCCGTGATGCCAGCGGGACGCGATGTCCCAGGCGCGCTCGGCATGACGGTAGCCCAGGCCCTCCAGGGTCTTCAGCGTGTCCGGGTCGCGCTCGGCGCCGGTGAAGACCAGGTTGCCGCCGGGACCGGCGAGGCTGGGCGCTTCCTCGAACAGGCGGGCGTAGTGGCCCTCCACCAGCCGCAGGGTGTCGAGGAAGTCGCGCCGGAAAGCCTGCGGATCGTCGTAGCCCATGAAGGTGGCGACGGCGTCGACGCCGGCCTCGGTCTCGGGCAGGGTGTGGGTCTGCGCATCGTCGATCATCTGCAGCCGGTGCTCGAGCCGGCGCAGGAAATCGTAGGCGCGGGTGAGGTCGGCAACGACGCGCCGGGAGATCATGCCGGCGTCGCACAGCGCATCGAGCGCCACGATGGTGCCGCGCAGGCGCATGGAGGGGTGGCGGCCGCCGAAGATCAGCTGCTGGGACTGGGCGAAGAACTCGATCTCGCGGATGCCGCCGCGGCCGAGCTTGACGTTGTGGCCCAGCACCTTGATCTCGCCGGTGCCGCGGAAGGCGTCGATCTGCCGCTTGATCGAGTGGATGTCGTTGATCGCCGCGAAGTCGAGATGCTTGCGCCAGATGTAAGGCCGCAGCGATTCGAGGAAGGCGGCGCCGACGGCGAGGTCGCCGGCCACCGGCCGCGCCTTGATCATCGCCGCGCGCTCCCAGTTCTGGCCGACACTCTCGTAGTAGGTCTCGGCGGCCTGCACCGAGATCGCCAGCGGCGTCGAGCCGGGGTCGGGCCGCAGGCGCAGGTCGGTGCGGAAGACGTAGCCGTCGGCGGTGCGGTCGCTCAGCAGCTGCACCAGCCGGCGCGTGGCGCGCACCAGCTTGGCGCCGATGCCGTCGTCGGCGGCGATCGCCGGCGCCTCGCGGTCGTAGAGCACGATCAGGTCGATGTCGCTGGAGTAGTTCAGCTCGTGGGCGCCCAGCTTGCCCATGCCCAGCACGGTCAGCCCCGCGGCCCGGGGATCTCCGCCCAGCTTGAGCTGCCCGCCGCGGTCGAAGTCCAGCAGGATGGCGTCGAGCAGGCGGCCGACCGCCAGCTCGGCGAAGTCGCTGAGCGCCCGCGTCACCCGGGCCAACGGCCACAGCCCGGCGATGTCGGCCACCGCGACGCTGAGCGCCATGCGCCGCTTGGCCCGTCGCAGGGCGACTGCCAGGGGCTCGGCCTCGGCCGGCAGGGCGGCCAGCCGGGCGGTCTCGCGGCCGACCGTCGCATCCGGCCCGTCGCGCCACAGATCGGCCAAGAAGGCGGGCTCAGATAGGGCGATTTCCGAGAGATAGGGGCTGTTGCCGAAGAGCGCCGCCAAGAGCGCGTCGGGTGGCCTCGCCCCCTCGCCATGACCGAGGTCGCGCAGCCGTTCCAGCCAGCGTTCGGTGCGGACTTTCAGCTGCTCGGCGTAGTGCGGTCGGGGCAGCGTCCGCGCGTGGGTGAATGTCATTGCACGGTCGGGCCGATGCTGCGAAACAGGACGAGAACCTGACCGCCGCCCGGGCTGAGCGTCAAGCCGAAGGAGTTGCTGTTTCTTGACCAGGAGGCTGAGGCGTGTCGTCCAGACCATCGCGCACATCGTCGCGGCGTGCGTCGTCGGCTTCAGTGCGCTCGGCCTGCTGCTGGTCTGGCGCCTGACCGAGGGACCGGTCGAGCTCGATTTCCTGCGCACCTATGTCAGCCGCTCCTTCGACACGCCCGAGGGACCGGTGCGGCTCGAGGCCGAGCATGTGCGGGTCGAGTGGGCCGGCTGGGAGCAGCCGCTGCGGCTGATCCTGCTGGGCATCGAGGCCAAGGACACCAAGGGCGCCGTGGTCGGCTCGGTGCCCGAGGTCGCCATCAACGTCAGCCTCAGCGCCCTCGTGGGTGGCGCGCTGGCGCCGACCGAGATCGTCATCGATCGCGTGGCGCTCAACGCCGTGATCCGCAAGGACGGCCTGATCGACCTGATGCTGCCGCCGCCCGAGGCGGCGCCCTCGGCGCGCATGCTGCCGATCATCGTCGAGCAACTCCTGCGCGAGCCCAACACCGAGCATCCGCTAGGCCGGCTGACCGAGGTGCGCATCGAATCCGCGCGCCTGCGCATCGACGACCAGACCACCGGCTTCGTCTGGGACGCGCCGGCCGGCCGCGCCGTCCTGCAGCGCGACTATGACGGCCTGCGCGTGAAGGGCGCGCTGACCATCGAGTCCAAGGGCCATGTCGCGAACATGGAGCTGATCGCCTTCTACGGCCGCAAGCGCGAGGTCATGGAGGTGATGCTGCGCGCGCACGATCTGCGGCTTTCGGCCTTCGCCACGGCCGCGCCGCAGCTGGCGCCGCTGGCGCAGATCGACCTGCCGATGACCGGCCAGATCCGGCTCACCGCCTCGGGCGCCGGCAAGGTGCAGCGCGTGGCGCTCGATTTCGAGGGCGGCAGCGGCGTGATCGGCGTCCCCGGCGTGTTGGCCGAGCCGCGCAAGGTCGACTGGGCGACCCTGCGCATGTCGTTCGACACCAACCAGAGCGCGGTGCGGCTGGAGGATTTCCGTTTCGGCCTGGGCGGCGCCGAGCTCGGCATGCAGGGCGTGATGCGCGTCGACGACCACGCCTTCCAGTTCGACGGCGAGGCCAAGGTCGAGAGCGTGCCGATCGACCGGCTGGCCGAGTTCTGGCTGCCCTCCATGGCGGCCGGCGGCAGGCGCTGGGCACTGGCCAATATCAGCGGCGGCCGTCTCGACAGCGCCAAGCTCGCGGTCTCGGCGGCGGGCAACTTCCAGAACCCCGACGAGCTCAAGATCTCCAGGACCATCGCCGAGATGCGCTACAGCGATCTCACGGTGAACTACCTCGCGCCGCTGCCGCCGGTGAAGGGCGTGTCGGGCACCGGGCAGTTCGACGGCTCGACCTTCCGCTTCTTGATCGATGGTGGACAGGCCGGCGCCATCAAGGTCGGCAAGTCACGCGTCGACATCACCGGGCTGGACGGCACCGACCACCGCGCCGACATCCAGGTCGAGCTGCAGGCCTCGGTGCAGGAGACCATGAACTTCCTGACCCAGCCCAGGCTCGGGCTGCCCAAGGACCTGCTCTACAATCCCAAGCGGCTGGGCGGCGACGTCGCGGTCGGCCTGTCGCTGAAATTCCCGCTGCTCGACGCGCTGTCGGTCAACGACATCGTCTATGCCGCCAGCGCCAAGCTCGACCGCTTCTCGCTGACCAACGCCGTGGGCACGCTCAATCTCACCGATTTCGCCGGCACCCTGCAGCTCGACATGACGCAGCTCAAGGTCGCTGGCCGCGGCAAGGCCGACGGCCAGCCGGTCGAGCTGAGCTGGACCGAGCTGTTCGGCGCCAAGCCTGCCTTCCGCCGCCGCTACGAGGCCAAGGGCGCGCTGCCGCTGGCGACGCTCTACAAGGCCGGCGTGCCCGACCTGACGGCCTTCGCCAGCGGCGCGACCGGCTTCGATCTGTCCTATCAGACGCCCATCACCGGCCCGTCCGAGCTGCGCGCAAAACTCGACCTGCGCGATGCGGCGCTGACCGTCAAGGAGGCCTCGTGGTCCAAGGCGGCCGGGGTCGACGGCCGCGCCACGCTGAGCGCGCGCTTCGCCGGCGGCCCCATCCCGCCGGCGGTCGAGTTCGACATCGCGGCCGCCGACCTGCAGGCCACCGGCAAGCTCGAATCGCGTCCCACCGACGGCCGCATCGAGCGCGTCACGCTCAGCAACCTGGGGCTGGGCGCGACCAACGTCGCCGGCACGGTAAGCCGCGTCGAAGGCGGCTACGCCGTCGATCTGCGCGGTGCGGCGATCGAGCTCAAGCGCGTGCTGCCCGACGCCGATCCCAATGCGCGCGGCGTGCCCAAGCCGGCCTCGCCGCAGGGACCGCTGGTGTCGATCAACCTCGATGTCGGCGCGGTGCTGCTCAAGCGCGGCGCGCTGCCGCGGGTGAAGGGCAGCCTGGCGCTGCGCGGCGACCGGCTGATCTCGGCCAACCTGCAGACCACGCCCGATGGCGCGGCCACGGCGCAGTTGCGCGTGACGCCGTCGGGCAACGGCCGTTCGATCGACCTCGTGGCGCCGGATTTCGGCGCCGTCCTGCGCAGCGCCGGCTGGCTCGAGGGGCTGGTGGGCGGCCAGCTGCACGTCACCGCCACCACCGACGACACCAAGCCCGATCCGCCGGCGCGCGGCCGCGTCGAGATGAAGGCCTATCGCCTGATGAAGGTGCCGGCCAATCCGACGCGCGGCGTCGCCAACGTCAACGGCGTGGTCGACCAGCTCTCGCGCGTCGGCGGCGACCGGCAGGTCTTCGACTCGCTGATGGTCGATGTCGAGAAGGACGGCGATCGCCTGCGCCTGCGCAACGGCCGCACCTCGGGCAGCAATGTCGGCGTCACCGTCCAGGGCACGGTGCAGCTCAACACCGACGAGGTCTGCCTTGCCGGCGGCATCGTGCCGGCCTACGCGCTCAACAGCATCATCTCCAACATCCCGCTGATCGGCGACTTGCTGACCGGCGGCCGCGGCGGCGGGCTGTTCGCGCTCAACTACCTGATCCGCGGGCCGATCGACGATCCCAATTCCAGCGTCAACCCGCTCTCGGTGCTGCCCATCGGCCCGCTGCGCAACCTGATGCTGGCCGGCTGCGGCACCACGTCGAGCGACGTCGCGCCGACCAACGACCTCAGCGACCGCAACGACCAGCAGCGCTCGACGTCGCAGTAGCGCCTCACTGCCTCCCCGGCATGAGGTCGAGGCGTCTACAGCCCGAGCGTTTCACCGTAGGCGAACAGCGCGGGCGTGCCGCCGGTGTGGATGAAGACGATGTCGGCATCGGCCGGCCATCGTCCGCCGCGGATCAGCGCGATCAGGCCCGCGAGACCCTTGCCGGAATAGACCGGATCGAGCGCCAGCGCTTCCAGCCGTCCGGCGAGCTTGATCGCCTCGATGGTCGCGTCATGCGCGACGCCGTAGGCGGGGCCGGCATGGCCGGCGACGACCTCGATGCCGCCGCTGTCGAAGGGCAGGTCGAGCAGTGCCGCGGCGCCCTGCGCGTAGCGCACGACGTCGGCGTGCACGCGCTGCGGCTCCGCATCGATGTCGATGCCGACGATGCGCGTCCGCGGCAGCATGTGCGCCGCGCCGACAGCGAGGCCAGCCTGAGTCGCCGCGCTGCCGCTGCAATGCACGATCGCCGCGGGCACGAAGCCCAGTGCCGCCGATTGGTGCGCGATCTCGACGATGGTCGTGGCGTAGGCCACCGCGCCCAGCGGGTTGGAGACGCCGTAGGGCACGACGCAGGGCTTGCGTCCGGCCTCGGTGAGCTCTTGCGCAAGGTCGCGGATCGCGCCGTTGCGATCGCCGGTCCATGGCACGTCATGCAGCGTGGCGCCGAACAGGCGATTGAGCAGCGCGTTGCCCGATGTCTCGTAGGCCGCGTTCGGCGGCGCCACGCGGCCATGATAGACGGCGAGATGACACGCCAGCCCCAGCCGCGCGGCCGCCGCCGCGACCTGGCGCTGGCTGTTGGACTGCACCACGCCGCCGGACACCAGGGTGTCGGCGCCGGCGTCGAGCGCTTCTTTCAGCACGAAGTCGAGCTTGCGCAGCTTGTTGCCGCCGAGGCCGACACCAGTGCAGTCCTCGCGCTTCACCCACAGGCGCGGTCCGCCGAGGTGCGCGCTGAGCCGCTTCATCGGCTCCAGCGGCGTCGGCAGATGGGCAAGCCCCAGGCGCTGGAAGCGCGCCAGCCGCGCCTCCAGGTCGGCGCGCATCAGACCGCGCGCACCAGCACGTGGCGCTTGCGGCCGGCGGAGAGCTTGATGCGGCCCTCGCCGTCGGCGTCGGCCAGCGACACCGTCGCGGTGTCCGACGCCACCGGCTTGTCGTTGACGCGCGCGCCGCCGCCCTTGATCAGGCGCCGCGCCTCGCTGCGGCTCTCCGCCAGCTTGGCGTCGGCGAACAGCTCGAAGGCGGGAAGGCCGCTTTCCAGCCGTGCGCGTGGCAGATCGACGGTGGGCAGCGACTCCGCCAGCGCGCCTTCCTCGAAGGTGCGCCGCGCCGTCTCGGCCGCCTCGCTCGCCGCCGCCGCGCCGTGGCAGAGCCTGGTGATCTCGGTGGCGAGGATCTTCTTGGCCTCGTTCAGCTCGGCGCCCTGCAGCGCCTCGAGCCTGGCGACCTCGGCCAGCGGCATCTCGGTGAAGGCGCGCAGGAAGCGGCCGACATCGGCGTCCTCGGTGTTGCGCCAGTACTGCCAGAAATCGTAGGCCGACACGCGCTCGGCGTTGAGCCATACCGCGCCGGCCATGGTCTTGCCCATCTTGGCGCCCGACGACGTCGCGATCAGCGGCGTGGTGAGCGCGAAGAGCTCGCCGTTCTCCATGCGGCGGCCGAGATCGGCGCCCATGATGATGTTGCCCCACTGATCCGAGCCGCCCATCTGCACGATGCATTTCCGGCGCCTGTAGAGCTCCACGAAGTCGTAGGACTGCAGGATCATGTAGTTGAACTCGAGGAAGGTCAGCGGCTGGTCGCGATCCAGCCTGAGCTTCACCGAGTCCATGGTCAGCATGCGGTTGACCGAGAAGTGCCGGCCGACATCGCGCAGCAGCGGGATGTAGCGCAGCTCGTCGAGCCAGTCGGCGTTGTTGACCATCGTCGCATCGGTCGGCCCGTCGCCGAAGGCGAGGTACTTGGCGAAGACGCGGCGGATGCCGGCCATGTTGAGGTTGATCTGCTCGTCGGTCAGCAGCGGGCGCGCCTCGTCGCGGAACGACGGATCGCCGATCTTGGTCGTGCCGCCACCCATCAGGACGATCGGCTTGTGCCCGCATTTCTGCCACCAGCGCAGCATCATGATCTGCAGCAGCGAGCCGACATGCAGCGAGTCGGCGGTGCAGTCGAAGCCGATATAAGCCGTGCGCACGCCCGACGAGAGCAGCGCGTCGAGGCGCGCCGCATCGCTGCATTGATGCACCATGCCGCGCTCGTGCACGGTGCGCATGAAGTCGGACTTGAACCCGCTCATTTTCCTGTCTTCGGTTTGACGCCGGCGGCTGGCGCTGTATCACAGGTACCCGGTTTCAACAACGCGAGGGGGCAGGGTGCGCGCGCTGGGCCTGATGAGCGGCACGTCGCTCGACGGCGTCGACGTCGCGGTGATCGACACCGACGGCGAGCGCATCGATGGCTTCGGCCCCGCGGCGACCTACCCGCATGCCGAATCGACCCGCGAGCTCGTGCGCGCCGTCTTCGGCGCCACGACCCGCAGCCCCGCCACCGACGCCGCCGAGGCGGCGATCACCGGCGCTCATATCGACGCCGTCCGCCGCTTTGCGGCCGAGGAGGGCGTCGATCTGGCCTCGATCGACGTCATCGGCTTCCACGGACAGACCATTACCCACAGGCCGCAGGAAGGCTTCACCTGGCAGATCGGTGACGGCCGGGCGCTGGCCAGGGCGCTCGGCCGCCCGGTGGTCGCCGATCTGCGCAGCGCCGACGTCGCCGCAGGCGGGCAGGGCGCACCGCTGGTCCCGGTCTTCCATCAGGCGCTGGCGCGCGATCTTGCGTTGCCGGTTGCGCTGGTGAACATCGGCGGCGTCGCCAACGTCACCTGGGTCGGTGAGGACGGGAGGTTGGTTGCCTTCGACACCGGGCCAGGCAATGCGCCGATCGACGATCACGTCCGGGAATTAACCAATCAAATGTTGGATTTAGACGGTAATCTTGCAGCACAAGGTGAGATTCTGAGGGGCGTTGTCAGGAATTTTCTTAGTTCATCGTATTTCTCAGTATTTCCGCCTAAATCTTTGGATAGAAATGATTTTATATTCAATCTTCCGATTTCACATAATGCACAAGATAAAATTTCAACGATAACTTATTGTATATCCTTGGGTATTTCGTCCGCTCAAGCGCACTTTCCGGCAACCGCGACCACCTGGATCGTCTGCGGCGGTGGATCTCGCAACGAAACTCTGATGCGCTGGCTGAGTCAGCTTGTCGACGGCCGGGTCACGACCGGCGCCGATTTCGGCTGGAATGTCGAGGCGTTGGAGGCGCAGGCCTTCGGCTTCCTGGCCGTGCGCCATCTCAAGGGATTGCCGAACTCGTTCCCGTCAACCA
>CAYNOF010000949.1:0-1705 GCA_964398335.1 uncultured Rhizobiaceae bacterium | reverse complement strand
GCGATTGTTCGAGCTGCGCCTGGCGCGCGCGCTCCTCGGCGGCCTTCGCGCTCTGCCAGGCTATCCAGCCGGCGGCGATCGCGCCGGTGATCAGGATGCCGAAGCCGGCGGCGATCGCCATGCGCACTCGCGTGCGCGCGCGCTGCGCCTCCAGCTCGCGCCGGCGCAGGTCGTCGAAGCCGACGCCGAGCAGGCCGGCGATCAGCGTGAGGACGGCGTTGACCTCGCCGTCGCCTTGCGGCCGCGCATCGGCGGCGATCGGCTCGGTGGGCGCGCCGGTGGCATTGCCCTCGGCGTCGAGCGCGAAGCGCAGCGCGGCGGGAAAGCATTCGTCGCCGGCGCTGCCGTCGGGCTTGTCGGCGGCGTTGGGCTCGCCGGCGATGATGAAGGCGAGCACGCGCTCGGCACGGCCCAGCCGCTTGAAGCGCAGGATCTCCTCGTTGACCCAGCGCGAGCGTGCGCTGTCGGGCGAGCAGATGACGATCAGGTAGTCCGACTGGTCGAGCGCCGCGGCGATCTGCTCGTTGAGATTGGCCGAGGAGGGTAGCTCCTCGCGGTCGCGGAAGACCGGGAACAGCCGCGCCGGCACCGGGCCGTCGCGGCCGGCGCTGCCGGCGATGTGGCGGGGCACGCGATAGCGCTCCAGCGCGCGATGCAGGCGTGCGCCCCAGTCGCGGTCGCGATGGCTGTAGCTGATGAACGCCTTGTACTTGCGGGCCCCCACGATCGTCTCGCCCCCCGGTCAAGACGCTTGCCAGGCGTGTGCGTGCTATCTGATGTCCGGCCGCGAGAAGCCCGGCTTGCGCCAGGTCGGGCATCGGTCGAGCGTGGTGTTGACGGCGAAGCGGTGGCCGTCGCGGGTCGACAGGCAGCCGTCCTTCCATTCGCCGGTATAGGTGCGGCCGCCGGTGGTGTAGGAGCCCGGCCCGTTGGGCAGGCCGTCCTTGAACACGCCGGTGAAGGTGTCGCCGTTGGGCCAGCTCATCGTGTGCGTTTCATTGGGCGTGGGCGCGGGAGCGGGGCTCTGCGCCAGAACCGGCGCGCCCGCCACCATGCTCAACGCGAGGACGCACAAAAGACTAAGGCGCATGGTCGGACTTCCCCCGTTGTCATGCCGGCGCAACAGGCAGCCTAGCACATCTCCGGAGGCACCCCGTCATCCGTCGCGACGGCTGACGATGGACTGACGTTACGCGGCCTGGCGCAGGGCGCTGAGATCCTCGTCGGACATCACGACGGTGCGCAGGCTGACGTGGCCGCACGCGGCGCAGGTGAAGAACTGATCCTCGAAGCCGCTGATCTGCGGCTCGCGATGGATCTTCCAGTTCGGCCCGCCGCACTCTTCGCACACGGGCCAATCGTTGGAATCGGTCATCGTCGTGGTGTCCTCGCTAGGCGGCCGACTCTGGCGCAAGCCGGTTACAGCTTCGCGTCCGGGCTCGATGCGACAGCGTACCGAGCCGCTCACGATGGCGGCGGCGCAGACGGAACCGGAGCCGTCGGCACTGGCGCAGGCTCCGGTGGCGTGGCCGGCGGCGGCGCCTTCACGGATGGCTGGCCGGCCGGCACGATCGAGCCGACGGGCTGGCTGCGCGCTTCGTCGACCGCCGCCGCGTCCGCGTCGTGGCGCGCCCTGGGGCGGCGGGTGGGGGGGGGCGCCCCCGGGGGCGGCCCGGGGGGGGCCGCGCCCGGCGGGGGGGGCGGC
>CAYNOF010000948.1:0-1634 GCA_964398335.1 uncultured Rhizobiaceae bacterium | reverse complement strand
AGCGCCTGCCGCTCGGCGAAGCGCGCGCTCCAGTCGGCGAGCGAGCCGGCCTCGATCGCCGCGCGTAGGCCGCGCATCACATCCTGGTAGAAGTGCAGATTGTGCCAGGTCAGCAGCATGGCGCCGAGGATCTCGTCGCTGCGGATCAGATGGTGCAGATAGGCGCGGCTGTAGCTGGCGCAGGCCGGGCAGGCGCAGCCCTCGACCAGCGGCCGATGATCGTCGCGATGGCGCGCGTTGCGCAGGTTGAGCTCGCCGCGCCAGGTGAAGGCCTGCGCCGTGCGCCCGGCGCGCGTCGGCATCACGCAGTCGAACATGTCGACGCCGCGCTCCACGGCGCCGACGATATCGGCCGGCCGGCCGACGCCCATCAGGTAGCGCGGGCGATCGGCGGGCACTGCCGGCACGGTGACGTCGAGCGCGGCGAACATCCCCTCCTGCCCCTCGCCCACCGCCAGCCCCCCGATGGCATAGCCGTCGAAGCCGATACCGGTCAGCACTTTCGCCGACTCCAGACGAAGGTCGGGATAGATGCTGCCCTGCACGATGCCGAACAGGCCGTGGCCCGCGCGCTCGACGAAGACGCGCTTGCCGCGTTCGGCCCAGCGCATCGACAGCCGCATCGATTTCGCCGCCTCGTCTGCCGACACCGGCCAGCTCGTGCATTCGTCGAACGACATGGTGATGTCGGCGCCGAGCTGGCGCTGGATGTCGAGCGAGATGTCGGGCGTCAGGCGATGCGTCGAGCCGTCGATATGCGAGCGGAAGGTCACGCCTTCGGCGTCGAGCTCGCGCAGCTTGGCCAGCGACATCACCTGGAAGCCGCCGGAGTCGGTGAGGATCGGCCGCTGCCAGTTCATGAAGCGGTGCAGCCCGCCCAGCCGCTCGATGCGCTCGGCGCCGGGCCGCAGCATCAGGTGATAGGTATTGCCCAGCACGATCTCGGCACCGGTCGCGGCGACGGATTCCGGCAGCATCGCCTTGACCGTCGCCGCCGTGCCCACCGGCATGAAGGCCGGCGTCTCGACGCTGCCGTGCGCCGTCGACAGCCGCCCGCGTCGTGCCGCACCGTCGCGCGCCGTCACTTCGAAGCCGATGCTCATGCCTGGTCGTTCCGATGCAGCAGGGTCGCGTCGCCATACGAATAGAATCGGTAGCCGTGCGCGATGGCGTGCGCATAGGCCGCCTGCATGCGCTCGAGCCCGGCGAAGGCGCTCACCAGCATGAACAGCGTCGAGCGCGGCAGATGAAAATTGGTCAACAGCAGGTCGATGACGCGGAAGCGGAAGCCCGGGGTGATGAAGATCGAGGTCTCGCCCGACCACGGCTCGAGCCGACCGTCATGCTGCGCGGCGACACTTTCCAGCAGGCGCAGCGCCGTCGTGCCCACCGAGACCACGCGGCCGCCGCGCGCGCGCGCCGCCTCGATCGCCTGCACGGCATCGGCGCCGACCTCGCCCCATTCCGCGTGCATGACATGCGCCTCGGTATCGGCCACGCGCACCGGCTGGAAGGTGCCGGCACCGACATGCAGCGTGACCATGGCCGTCGCCACACCCCTCTCGCGCACGGCCGCGAGGAGCGCCGACGTGAAGTGCAGTCCGGCGGTCGGCGCCGCCACCGCTCCTTCCTCG
>CAYNOF010000947.1:0-4586 GCA_964398335.1 uncultured Rhizobiaceae bacterium | reverse complement strand
GCACCGAGGAAGTTCACGAAGGCGCCGAACTCGACGACCTTCACGACCTTGCCGTTGTAGATCACGCCGACCTCAGGCTCGGCGACGATGCCCTTGATCCAGTCGAGCGCGGCCTGCGCCGACTTGTTGTCGACGGCGGCGACCTTCACGGTGCCGTCGTCCTCGATGTCGATCTTCGCGCCGGTCTGCTCGGTGATCTCGCGGATCACCTTGCCGCCGGTGCCGATCACTTCGCGGATCTTGTCCTTGGGGATGTTGATCACGGTGATGCGCGGCGCGTTCTGGCTCACCGATTCGCGCGCACCGCCCAGGCCCTTGGCCATCTCGCCCAGGATGTGCATGCGGCCGTCCTTGGCCTGCGCCAGCGCGACCTTCATGATCTCCTCGGTGATCGAGGTGATCTTGATGTCCATCTGCAGCGCAGTGACGCCCTTGTCGCTGCCGGCCACCTTGAAGTCCATGTCGCCGAGATGATCCTCGTCACCGAGGATGTCCGACAGCACGGCGTAGCGGTCGCCTTCCTTGATCAGGCCCATGGCGATGCCCGCCACCGGACGCGCCAGCGGCACGCCGGCATCCATCAGCGACAGCGCGCCGCCACAGACCGAGGCCATTGACGAGGAGCCGTTGCTCTCGGTGATCTCCGACACGACGCGGATCGTGTAGGGGAACTTCTCCTTGGCGGGCAGCACGGGGCGGATGGCGCGCCACGCCAGCTTGCCGTGACCGATATCGCGACGGCTGGGCGAGCCCATGCGACGGACTTCACCCACCGAGTAGGGCGGGAAGTTGTAGTGCAGCATGAAGTGCTCGCGGTACTCGCCCTCGAGCGCGTCGATGATCTGCTCGTCCTGGCCGGTGCCCAGGGTGGCGACGACCAGCGCCTGGGTCTCGCCGCGGGTGAACAGGGCCGAGCCATGGGCGCGCGGCAGCACGCCGACCTCGGCCACGATCGGCCGCACGGTCTTGGTGTCGCGGCCATCGATGCGCTTGCCGGTGTCGAGGATCGCATTGCGCACGACGTCGGCTTCGAGGTTGTGGAACTCCTCCTTGAAGGCGGCGAGCGCCGCTGCGTCCTCGCCGAACAGCGCTTTGGCGGCATTCCTGACCGCACCGACCTTGTCCTGGCGCGCCGTCTTGCCGACTTCGGTGTAGGCCGCGGCGAGGGACGTGCGCGACTCGGCATTGAGCTTGGCCTTGACCGCGACCGCGGCGGCCGACGGCTCGCTCAGCGGCCACGGTTCCTTGGCGCAATGCTCGGCGAGCTGGATGATCGCCTGGATCACCTGCTGCATCGACTTGTGGCCTGCCATGACGGCGCCGAGCATCACGTCCTCGGACAGTTCCTTGGCCTCGGACTCGACCATCAGCACGCCTTCGGTGGTGCCGGCGACGACGAGATCGAGGTCGCTCTTCTCGACCTGCTCGAGGGTCGGGTTGATGACGTACTGGCCATCGATGTAGCCGACGCGCGCCGCGCCGATCGGACCCAGGAACGGGATGCCACTGATCGTCAGCGCCGCCGAGGTGGCGACCATGGCGACGATGTCGGGGTCGTTCTCCATGTCGTGCGCCAGCGTGGTGGCGACGACCAGGGTCTCGTTGCGATAGCTCTCGTGGAACAGCGGCCGGATCGGCCGGTCGATCAGGCGCGAGACCAGGGTTTCCTTCTCGCTCGGCCGGCCTTCACGCTTGAAGAAGCCGCCCGGGATCTTGCCGGCGGCGAACGCCTTCTCCTGGTAGTTGACGGTGAGCGGGAAGAAGTCGAGGCCCGGCTTGGGCTGCTTCTCGCCGACCACGGCGGCCAGCACGGTGGTGCCGCCATAGGTACACATCACGGCACCGTCGGCCTGGCGGGCGATCTTGCCCGTCTCGAGCACCAGCTTGCGGCCGGCCCACTCGATCTCTTTTCGGAATACGTCGAACATCACATCAGTCCTTTCCCAATCGACGCCACGCCCCGTGACGCGCGCCGCCCGCCGATCGCCCTATGCGATGACGGGACCGCTGGAGCCGTTTGCTCTCGCCCCTGGCCCGGCGGTTATCCTGCGAAGTCGGGGCGCCGGTCGCGTTACCGCACGGGTAACCGGTGCCTCGACGCGAAATGGCCCCGCCAACATGACGGGGCCGGTACCAACTAGCGACGCAGACCCAGACGCTCGATCAGGACGTCATAGCGCTTGCTGTCGCGGTCCTTCAGATAGTCGAGCAGCCGACGGCGCTGGCTGACCATCTTCAACAGGCCACGACGCGAATGGTGATCCTTCACGTGACCCTTGAAGTGCTCGGTGAGGTTGTTGATGCGCTCGCTGAGCAGCGCCACCTGGACCTCCGGCGAACCGGTGTCGTTTTCCTTGATGGCGTAGGTCTTGAGGATCTCAGCTTTGCGCTCGGCCGTGACCGACATCGGGAACTCCCGTATTCAGAGGTTGAGGACGCGTACCGGCCGCAGCAGACCGCCGTCGACACGGGCGATCGCCACCAACCGCGCCCCGGCCATCGCCCGCACGATTCGCGCAGGCTCGGCCGATCCCTCGGCGGGCGACATCGTCCCGATCGACAGCGCCCCGGCGCCGGCGATCTCGGTCATCGGCAGGGCCACGCCCCCGGAGAGGCGGTCGGCCTGCCGGTCCGTCAAGGCCAGCGCCGGGATGTCGTCCAGCGCGGTCACGACGGGCCGCAAATGCCCGAGAAGCGCGGGCTTATGCCCCAAAGGCTCTGACTTGGAAAGCGAATTCGCAGCCTCCTCCAGCGATGCCATCGTTATTGCATCTTCTATGCAGAATGGACCACAGACGGTCCGGCGCAAGGCGGCGATGTGCCCGACGCTGCCGGCCGCGCGGGCGATATCGCGGGCCAACGAACGGACATAGGTGCCCTTGCCGCATTCGACCTCCAGCTCCGCCAGGTCGGCCGAGGGCCGGGCCAACAGCACCAACCGGTCCACCCGCACGCGCCGGCTGGCCAGCTCGACCGCCTCTCCACGCCGGGCCAGGTCGTATGCCCGCTCACCCTCGATCTTCAGGGCCGAGTAGGCTGGCGGCACCTGATCGATATCGCCCAAGAAGCGGTCGAGCACGCCGCTCAGATCGGCGTCGGACGGGCGGGCCGCCGACTCGTCGACCACCTCGCCCTCGAGGTCGTCGGTCGCCGTCGCGCGGCCGAAAGCGATAGCGAAGCGGTAGACCTTGCGGCCGTCCATCACCCACTGAACAGTTTTCGTCGCCTCGCCCAGCGCGATCGGCAGCACGCCGCTGGCCAGCGGATCGAGCGTGCCGCCATGGCCGACCTTGGCGGCGTTGAACAGGCGACGCACGCGGCCGACGGCCGGCGTCGAGCCCAGCCCGACCGGCTTGTCGAGGTTCAGCCAGCCATCGACTTTCTCCCGCCGCCGCTGCGTCACGCCCTCGCCTCACTTCCCGGACCGGGGGTCAACATCCGGTCACAAACCCCGCCAAGCGTGACCGCGGTGCCACACTGTCTTCGCAAGGTCATCGTGTCGCCGCCACCAAACCATTGTCGTCGCGTTCCCTGCGCATCGCCATCCGCGCCAGGAGTTGCCGATGCACCGCGTTCACCGTTCCCTCCTTCTCGCCGCCTCGACGGCGCTTGCGCTCGGCGCGGCCGGCGTCGCCCAGGCACAGGTTCCCGAGCAGCAGGGCTTCTACGCCGGCGCGACCGGCCTGTGGAGGTGGAACTGGGGTGACCGCGTCGACCTGGGCGGCGGCCTCAACGCCCGGCCGCGCAGCGGACCGGGCTTCAGCGGCATCGTCGGCTACAAGATGGATTCGCCATGGGACTACGCGCTGGGCGGCGGCGCGCAATGGCACCGCAACGCCTCCTCCACGGTCGGCGGCGCGCGGCTCGATACCGCGTCGCGCTACCAGTACCTCGACCTCGAGAGCGGCTACAGCATGAACATGGGCAACGACACCGCCGTACGCTTCTTCGGCGGCGTGCGCGGCCTGCACTTCAACCAGGATGCCGTGGCGGTGGCAGTCGGCGTCGACGCGCATCGCAACGTCTGGGCCTTCGGTCCGCGCGTCGGCATCGGCGCACAGACCTTCGTCACCGAGAATATCGGTCTGGTCGGCAGCATCGACGGCGCGCTGCTGGCCGGCAACTTCAAGGAAGTCGGCACGCCCAACGGCAGCGGCTACTGGCGCCTGGTGCCGGTGATCGGCGGTGAGGTCGGCGTGCAGTACCGCTTCCCCGACACGCCGGCGATGGCGG
This sequence comes from uncultured Rhizobiaceae bacterium, assembly GCA_964398335.1. Lineage (GTDB taxonomy): Bacteria > Pseudomonadota > Alphaproteobacteria > Reyranellales > Reyranellaceae > JAFAZJ01. The sequence goes on along the minus strand of CAYNOF010000947.1, from coordinate 353 downwards.
TCACCGCCGGCGCCCGCATCGATGCGATGTTCAACGCCAGCTTCGACGGCGGCATGGGGCGCGGCAGCGCGGTCTCGGCCGGCCCGTTCATTCGCCTGACCTACAACCTGTCCGCACCGCATGGCGCGGCGCCCGCCCCGGCGCCGGCTCCTGCCGCCCCGCCGTCGACCGGCCGCAGCTATATGGTGTTCTTCGACTTCGATCGCGCGATCGTGACCGATACGGCGGCGACCACCATCCGCCAGGCGGCCAACGACGCCAAGGCCGGCCACGCCACGCGCCTCAACGTCACGGGCCATGCCGACCGCGCGGGCGGCGACGACTACACCATGGCGCTGTCGCTGCGCCGCGCC
>CAYNOF010000946.1:0-3861 GCA_964398335.1 uncultured Rhizobiaceae bacterium | reverse complement strand
TGGGTTGGTCAGATACGATCGCGGCCGCGTCACCGTTCGTGGCTGCCTGGCACGCGGCGTCGGCGGCGCTTGGCGAGTCCGCGAGATCGATGCAGGCGTTCCAGCGCTTCACCATGCCCGAACCGCTGCAGCCGGCGGCAGGGGCGACGGAATCCGACAGCGGCGATCTCTTCGCCGCACGTCGTGCGCTCCACAACCGCGCACTCCTCGCGACGCCGCACCAGATCCGCGACCAGCTGGATCGACAGGCTTTCGCGTTGTGGCAATCCGCGGTGGATGGCCGATGGGCCTTGTCGAGTGTGTGGGACACGGTGCTGCTGCGCAATGCGCGCATCGGCTGGTACGAGATCAAGCCGGCCAAGGGCGGCGGCTATTCGCGGCTGTCGCTGGGCGGCTGGCTGGTGATGATGCCCTATGGCACAGCGGCCATCGCCGCGGCCGCGGCCGCGCTCAAGGCGCTGCCGGGCGTTGTTGTCGAGGCACACGAGGGTTACGACACCTGATCAGGCGGCGCCGCCGGGAGTATCGGCACCGGTCTTGGTCGGCGGCGGCGCCGGCTTCTTGTGCTCGCCCTTCCTCTTCTTCTCGTCGACGAGGCCCAGATCCTTCTGCGCCTTCTTCACCTCGCCCAGACGGTTGGGCTCGCCGCCGGTCATGCCCTCCTCGGACGCGACCTGCATCAGGCGCGCGTCGATCTCCCATTGCTCCAGCGCCTTCTTCTTTTCCTCGCGCGAAAGATCGCGGCTCTCGACCACGTCCTTGGGCTGGTCGAACTCCTTGGACGGGTTGACGAGCGCCTCCTTCTTGTCGATCTCGGCCATGTCGTTCTCCATCGGTGGGATCGGGTGCGGAGACAACCGCTGCGCCGGATATTGGTTGCGCCCGAGGCCAAGCAACCCGATTCGGGGTGCCGAACCGGGGCGATGTCGTGTCCGATGGAAGGCGACTCTGTGGCCTATGCGCCGCGCTGGCGCCGCTCGACATTGGCCTTGATGTTGGCCAGGCCGATCGCGGCTTCTTCGTCCATGCGCCGGATCATGTCCTCGGTTGGCCCCTTGGGCCGCGCCGGGTTGATCACCGTGCGGGTGTAGCGCGTGCCCTTGCCCACCGGCTCGAAGCTGTAGCGCGCGACGATGCGGCCGATGAAGCTGGTGTTGGTCTCGGCCATCCACAATTTCCCCTGCTCGCACTGCGTCACGCGCCAGTCGAGCTGCACCTCGCCGGTGCGGGTGTGCCAGCGCTCGTGGAAGGTCTCGCCGGTCACCAGCGGACGGTTGGCGGCATCGATGCGGTGCGAGGCGGCCAGCCACTCCGGCCAGGAGTTGGGATTCGACACGTAATCCATCACCGCCTGCGGCGGCGCGTCGATCACGATGTCGTGGCTGCGCTCGAAGGCGACGGTGGCGGGCGGCGGCTCGATCGCGCCGGTGCGCTCGACGATCAGCTTGTAGGCCTCGGGCCGGCGGTGGGCGGCGAAGTTGAAGATCGTCGTCTTGTAGGTCTTGCCGGCGTCGAGGTCGCAGCGATGCACGATCAGCTCGTCGCCGTCGCTCTGCGCGCGCGCCACCACCTTGCCCGAGGGCGCGATGATCATGCTGTCGGCGACGCTGGGCACGCCTTCCTCGTTGCCGCCCTTGGCGACGCCCACCACCCAGGTGCCGTTCTGATAGGCGCCGGCCTGCATCGAGAGCTGGTTGTGGAACCAGGCGTGCTCGTCCTGCTCCGGCGCCGGCGGATTGTGGATCGGCGTGTTGTAGCCCAGCATCACCATCTCGACGCCCTGCAGGCCCATCACGCGATAGGTCTCGGGCCAGCGCCGGTCGTTGCAGATGCACATGCCCACGATGCCGCCGAACGCGCGGCTCACCGGGAAGCCGAGATCGCCGACCTCGAAATAGCGCTTCTCGAGATGCTGGAACTGGCGCTGGGGTTCGTGCTCGGCATGGCCCGGCAGATGCACCTTGCGGTACTTGCCGACGATGCGCCCGTCGCGCTCCACGAGGATCGAGGTGTTGAAGCGTCGGATGCGGCCGTCCTGCTCGGTGAGCTCGGCGTAGCCGAGGCTGAAGCCGATGCCCATCGCCTTGGCTTCGTTGAACAGCGGCGCCGTCTCATTGCCAGGCATCTCGCGCTCGAAATAGGCATCGATCTCGGCCTGATCGGTCATCCACCAGCGCGGAAAGAACGTGGTCAGGGTCAGCTCGGGAAACACCACCAGCTCGCAGCCCATGCGCCTGGCCTCGCGCAGATGCCCGATCAGCCGCTCGACCACGTCGCGCCTGGTATGGCTCTTCTGGATCGGCCCCATCTGGGCGGCGCCGACGGTGAGATGACGGGACATGGAACTCCTCTAGCTTTCAGCCAACTCCAGCACCAGGTCGAGCAGGATGGCGGCGCCCGCCTCGATATCGCCGGGATGGGTGAACTCCGCCACATTGTGGCTGAGCCCCTTGACGCTCGGTACAAAGATCATGCCAGTCGGGCACAGCCGCGCCATCATCTGCGCGTCGTGGCCGGCGCCGGAAGGCAGGCGCATCACGCTGCGGCCATGCGCCCGGGCCAGGTGCTCGACGCGCGCGATCATGTCGGGCGCGAACTCGACCGGCTCGAAGCGCGCCAGGGTGCGGCGCTCGACGACGCAATCCTCGGCACGGCCGGCGTCGTCGATGAAGGCGAAGGCGCGGCGCTCGGCCTCCTTCAGCAGCGCCTCGTCGATGTTGCGCAGATCCAGCGTGAAGCGCGCGCGATTGGCGATGACGTTGATCAGGTTGGGCCGCAGCTCGATGGCGCCGACCGTGGCGACCTGCGCGCCGCCCATGTCCTTGGTGAGCTGGCGCGCGAAGGTGGCGCAGAGCCCGGCGACATAGCCGGCGTCGTGGCGCAGCCGCATCGGCGTCGTGCCGGCATGCGCCGAGGTGCCCGATACGATCACCTCGGTCCACGAGATGCCCTGCACGCCGGTGACCGCGCCGATCGTGACACCGGCCTCCTCGAGCACGGGACCCTGCTCGATATGCAGCTCGACATAGGCGTGCGGGCGGATCGTGCCCGGCGCCATCGGTCCGCGATAGCCGATGCGCTCGAGCTCGTCGCCGACGCGCTTGCCGTCGCCGTCGGTCGCCGCCCAGGCCTCCTGCAGGCTCAATCCGCCGGCATGCACCAGGCTGCCCATCATGTCGGGCTGGAAGCGTGCGCCTTCCTCGTTGGTGAAGATGCCGACGCAGATCGGCCGCTTCGTCGTGATGCCCGCCGCGTCGAGCGCGCGGCAGGCCTCCAGCCCGGCGAGCACGCCGAGATTGCCGTCGAAACGGCCGCCGGTGCGCACCGTGTCGATGTGCGAGCCGGTCATGACGGGCGGACCGTCTTCGCGGCCGGCGCGCATGCCGAAGACGTTGCCGATGGCATCGACGTGGACCGCCAGCCCGATCTCGCGCATCCACGACATCACAAGGTCGCGGCCGGCCTTGTCCTCGTCGGAGAGAGCCAGGCGCGCGCAGCCGCCGCCCTCGATGGCGCCGACCCGAGCCAGGTCCGCCAGCCGGCTGTGCAGGCGCCGCCCGTCGATCGCCGGTGCCGCGTTCACGGGAGCAACGCCGCGGGCGTCAGGGCTGTTGCTCGTGACTTCGGAGCGGGCATTGCATCCGCCGCGACCACGACTGGGGGATTTCCGGGCTGCGCCGTCCTGCACCGGCGTTCGTGCCGAACGGCGGGACAAGTCGCGACGTGCGGCGGCGCTGCGGCATGCGCGCAAGGACGAGTCTGATTGTGCATGAGCGGACGCTAGCCGGCCGGTACCGGCGGCGCAACCGCGGCGCCTGTTGATCTCCGGCGCGCGCGCGGTCAAGGTCGCCGCCGGATGAA
>CAYNOF010000945.1:0-3369 GCA_964398335.1 uncultured Rhizobiaceae bacterium | reverse complement strand
TCCTGCGCGCCGCCACATCGGAAGACAGGCCGTTTCTGTTGCGCGCGATCGCCGCGCTCAACGACCACGAGCGCGCGCTGCACGACACGCGCCTGCCCGGTGACGAGATCGCCGAGGCGTACTTCGAGAAGATCCACGGCAAGATCGCGACCGACAACGGCTGCATCGTCGTCGCGTTCGACGGCGAGCAGCGCGTCGGCTACATGGCCTGCCGCATCGAGCACGACGACGCGCCGGCCGAAACCGCCGACTCCAACGTCTTCGGCTACATCTCCGACGTCTTCGTCTCGGCCGAGCTGCGCGGCCGCGGCATCGCCGCGCTGCTGGTCGCCGAGGCCGAGCGTCGCCTGCGCCCGCACGGCGTCACCCGCCTGCGGCTGGGCTCGCTGGCCGCCAACGCCCAGGCGATCCGCGCCTACCGCAAGGCCGGCTTCGCCGACTACGAGGTCGTGCTCGAGAAGCGCCTGTGATGCTGCCGATCCTGCGTCCGTTCTCCGACCGCGCCATCGCCATCCTGTGGCTGGGCATGGCCGCCTCGACCATCGGCGAGGATGTCTTCCGCGTCGCCATCATCTGGCTCGCCGTCGACATCGCCGGCAACCAGGCCGGCCTGGTCACCGCGGCGCAGAACGCCACCATGCTGTTCGTCGGCCTGACCGCCGGCGCCATCGCCGAGCGCTGGAAGCCCGACCGCACCATGGTCGCGGTCAGCCTGATGTCGGCGGCGATCGTGGTGATGCCGGTGATCGTCGGCAGCCTCTTCAACGTCACGCTCGGACTGCTGATCGCCACCGTGGTCGGCCTGGCGATGCTGCGCACCTTCTACGCGCCGGCGCTGCAATCCGTCGTGCCCACCCTGGTGCGCAACCGCGAGTGGCTGCAGGCGGTCAACGGGCTGCTCGACACGACCTGGCGCCTGGCGCGCCTGCTCGGACCGGCGATCGCCGCGCTGCTCTCGGCCTTCCTGCCGGTGATCCATTTCCTCACCGTCACCGCGCTGGGCATGCTGTCGGCGGCGGCCGCGGTCTTCGTCATCCGCTCGCGCATCCAGCGCGATCCGGCCGACATCCCCAAGATCGACCCGGGCTGGCGCGGGCTGCTGTCGAGCATGGCGATCGGCTATCGCCTGCTGCTGTTCCGCGATCGCGTCATGACCATCCTGATGCTGAGCAACGCCATGGTGAACGGGCCGTGGATGGTCACGCTGATGCTCGGCGTGGCGCTGCTGGTGAAGACCTACGATCCGCGCTTCCTCGGCATCGAGGATCTCGCCGCCTATGGCGTGATCATGGGCTCCTACGGCGTCGGCGATCTGTGCGCCAACCTCTATGTCGGCTCGGTGCGTTTCCGGCGGCCGCTGCAGGTGATGTATTTCGGCTACATCGCCATGGGCGGCGGCTTCGTGCTGATGGCGCTGGCGACCTGGGCGGTGCAGCCGCACTGGCTCTTGCCGGCGATGATGCTGACCTCGCTGTGCGCCGGCGTCGGCGGGCCGTTCTTCTTCATCCCGATGATCACGCGCCTGCAGACCGTGTTCCGCGGCGCCGACATCGCGCGCGTCTTCCGCATCCGCCTGGCGCTGATGGCCGGCATGCAGCTGATCGCCAGCCTCGGCGGCACGGTGCTGTTCGAGAGATGGGGCGCCAGCACCACCGTGCTCGCCGCCGGCCTGTTCATCCTCAGCATCGGCCTGGTCGGCAGCTTCTACTTCGGCCGCATGTTCGTGCCCGCGCCGGAGCCATCCACAGCCGATTGAACGTCCTTGCCTTCCTGGGTGAACAGCGTTAGGTTCTATAAATTCACAGCGTTACCCTTAAAAATCTCCCATCGTGGAGGACGCTCATGGCCAAGGCTTTCCCCGACCATCCCTTCCTGCGTGGCTACTACGCACCGCTGCACATGGAATGTGACGCCGACCACCTGCCGGTGACGGGCGAGATCCCCAGGGAGCTCTGCGGCACGCTCTACCGCAACGGGCCCAACCCGCAATTCGCGCCGCGCGGCTTCTATCACTGGTTCGCCGGCGACGGCATGCTGCACGCCTTACATGTCGAGAACGGCCGCGTCTCCTACCGCAATCGCTGGGTGCGCACGCCGAAGTGGGAGCTCGAGCACGACGCCGGCGAGGCGCTGATCGGCGCCTTCGGCAACCCGATGTGGACCGACCAGAAGCACTGGGGCTTCGACTCGACCTTGGCCAACACCAACATCGTCTGGCACGGCGATCGCCTGCTGGCGCTCGAGGAGGCGCACGCGCCGTTCGAGGTCGATGCCAGGACGTTGATGCCGAAAGGCTACCGCGACTGGAACGGCGAGGTCGGCAAGTTCACCGCGCATCCCAAGATCGATCCGCGCACCGGCGACATGGTGGCCTTCGCCTATGCCGCGTCCGGCCGCTTCACGCCGGAGGTCGACATCATCGTCGTCGGCGCCGACGGCACGCTCAAGCGCAAGGAGCGCTTCACCGCGCCCTACTCCAGCATGATCCACGATTTCGTGGTGACCGAGCGCTGGATCATCCTGCCGGTGTTCCCGCTCACCGGCTCGCTGGAGCGCGCGATGAAGGGCCAGCCGGCCTTCGCCTGGGAGCCGGACAAGGGCACGCATGTCGCGCTGATCCCGCGCGACGGCACGGTCGCCGACATCAAGTGGATCACCGGCGACGCCTGCTACGTCTTCCATCCGCTCAACGCCTTCGATGCCGAGGGCGGCAGGATCGTCTGCGACATGATGAAGTATCCGGTGGCGCCGCTCTTCCCGCGGCCCGACGGCAGCATGCCGATGCAGCACTCGCCCAAGGCGACCCTGGTGCGCTGGACCTTCGACCCCGCCGGCACCAGCAACTCCTACCGCGAGGAACCGCTCGACGATCATCCCGGCGAGTTCCCGCGGCTCGACGAGCGCTTCGCCTGCCTGCCCAACCGCCACGGCTATTTCCAGGCCGGCGTGCCGACCGAGACCGACATGCAGCGCGAGAAGCGCTCGGGCCTGGCGCATATCGACCTCGCCACGGGCAAGGTCGCGCACTGGCAACCCGGCGACGGCGATTTCTGCGGCGAGCCGATCTTCGTGCCGCGCAGCGATACGGCGGCGGAAGGCGACGGCTGGCTGGTGATGACGATCTATCGCGGAGCGGAAAACCGCAGCGATCTCGCGGTGTTCGACGCGTCTGGCGTTGACAAGGGCCCCATCGCGCTGGCCCATCTGTCCCATCGCGTGCCCGCCGGCTTCCACGGCAACTGGCGGCCCGGCCCGCTCTAGGTTCGATCGCCATGCACTGCCCATTCCCAGACCTCATGCTGAGGAGGCCGCGCCAGCGGCCGTCTCGCAGCATGGGCAACGGTCACGGTGCGTTGCCCACCCTTCGAG
>CAYNOF010000944.1:0-1169 GCA_964398335.1 uncultured Rhizobiaceae bacterium | reverse complement strand
GGGGTCTCGCCCGGCTCGATCTTGGTGACGCGCGCCACGTGCCAGCCGAGCGGCGTCTTGACCGGCGCCACCGCGCCCGGCTCCTTGAGCGCGAAGATCGCCTTGGCGAGGTCCGGCGGCAGCTCGCGCTCCTCGACGCTGCCCAGCCCGACCACCGCGTCGCCCTTCTGCAGGACATCCTTGCTGGCATCCTCGAGCGACTTGCCGCCGGCGACGGCCGCGGCGATCGCCTTGGCCTTGTCTTCCTCGGCGACGACGACCTGGTCGACCTCGCGCTTCTCGGGCCTGGCGTAGCGCGCCAGGCGCTCGTCATAGGCCTGCTTCAGCATGTCCTCGGTGATGTTCACCATGTCGAGGACGTCGGATTCCTCGACCATCACGAAGCTCAGCGACCGGCGCTCGGCGACCTGGAAGCGGCTCTTCGCCGTCTCGTAGAACGCCTTGAGCTGGTCATCGGTGGGCGGCGGCGGATCGGCCATGCGCGCGGCTTCCAGCGTCAGCGTCTCGGCGATGCGCTGCTCGTGCCGGAAGCGGAACAGCGTATCGCGCAGCGGCGCAGGCGTGTGCGCGGCGTCGATCATCACGCCGACCAGCTGGCTGGCGGCCATCTCGCGGCGCTTGTCCTGCAGGTAGATCGCTTCGGTCACGTGGTTCTGCTGCAGGATGTAGCGGAACTGCAGCGGGCTGAACTTGCCGTCGGCCTGGAAGGCCGGCTCCCGCTCAACGGCGGCACGCAGCTGGGCATCGGTGATGACGATGCCGGCATCGGCGATCGCGCGATCGAACAGGATGCGCTCCTCCAGGCTGCGCAGCGCCTGGTAGGGCAGGCCCATGGCGATCGCCGCCTCGTTGGTGAGCTGGCCGCGGAACTGCTGGTTGAAGCGCTCGAACTGGCGATTGTATTCCTCGCGCAGTTGCTGGCCCTTGATCTGCTGGCCACCGAAGTGGAAGGGGCCCACCTGCACGCCGCCGATGCGCGAGACCGTGGCGTCGGCGCCGGCCGCGCGCAGCGCGCTGCTGACGCCGGCGATATCGCTGAAGACAAAGGCCAGCAGCAGCACGGTCAGCAGCAGGGCCAGCACGATCGAGGCGGCGATTTTGCGGAAGCTGTTCATCAGAGGGTCCGGATACGCCCGAGGGCGCGGAGGCGCATCCCTACCACCGGCCCG
>CAYNOF010000943.1:0-3284 GCA_964398335.1 uncultured Rhizobiaceae bacterium | reverse complement strand
TCCCGTGGTGATCGGCGGCCACATCATCACCGCGCTGCAGACGGTGATCTCGCGCACCCTGGCGCCGATCGACTCCGGCGTGATCAGCATCACCCAGATGCATGCCGGCGACGCCTACAACGTGATCCCCGAGACCGCCGTGCTGCGCGGCACGGTGCGCGCCTTCCGCAAGGAGGTGATGGCGACGATCAAGGAGAAGATCGAGCGCATCGCCTCGGGCATCGCCCACACCTTGGGCGGCGAGGCCAAGGCCGATGTGCGCATCGTCTTCCCGCCGCTGGTCAACAACCCCGACGAGGCGAAGTGGATCGGCGACGTCGCCGCCTCGATCGTCGGCGAGGACCACGTCAACCGCGAGGGCGGCTACGTCATGGCCTCGGAGGATTTCTCCTACATGCTCGAGAAAGTGCCGGGTGCCTTCATCCTGATCGGCAATGGCGGCGGCGAAGGTGGCTGCGAGGTGCACAACCCCGGCTACGACTTCAACGACGAGGCGCTGCCGCTGGGCGCGACGCTGTGGACGCGCGTCGTCGAGACGCGGCTGGCGAAGCGCGATTGAGCGGCAGCGACAAGCCGCCGATCGGCTATCCCGGCCTCCTCGCCGTTGACGACGGGGTCTTCCTGAGGCGGGACGAGCTGCGCGGCATCCGCTTCGCGCTCGAATACGAGCGGGCGGAGCTCGCCCTGCGCGATTGGGGCGTGCATTCCACGGTCATCGTCTTCGGCAGCGCGCGCATTCCATCGCCGGAGATGCTGAAAGCGGCCCGCGACGGCAGCGTGTCGGCCGTCCACGCACAGCGACTCGAGAAGCTGGCGCCGCTGGCGCGCTACTACGAGGTGGCGCGCGAGTTCGGCCGCATCGTCTCGCAGCGCGGCGGCGCGCTCGAGCGCACCCTGGACGGGCGCCACAACGTCATCGCCACCGGCGGCGGGCCCGGCATCATGGAGGCGGCGAATCGCGGCGCGGCCGAAGCCGGCGCGCCGTCGATCGGCTTCAACATCGCCCTGCCGCACGAGCAGCTGCCCAATCCGTATTCGACGCCGGAACTGACCTTCCAGTTCCACTACTTCGCCATGCGCAAGATGCACCTGGCGATGCGCGCCCGCGCCCTGGCGGTGTTCCCCGGCGGCTTCGGCACGATGGACGAGCTGTTCGAGATCCTGACCCTGCAGCAGACCGGCAAGGGCCATGACGCGACGGTGGTCCTCGTCGGCGGCGATTTCTGGCATGACGCGGTCGGTTTCGACCGGCTGCTGGAGCGCGGCCTGGTCGATGCCGAGGATCTGGCGCTCTACCGCATCGTCGATACCGCCGAGGAAGCCTGGGCCTATCTGGTCGAGCGCGGCTTGCTCGAGCAGGCGGCATCCGACACGACGCCGCTGCCTACGGATGAGGGTCTGGCTTGATCACGCGGTGCAGGTCGAGCACCGGCGTCTTCCGGCCCATGCCGAGCTGCGAGAGGATGGCGTGCGCCTGGCCGCGGTGATGGGTCTGGTGGTTGAAGAAGTGCGGCAGGATCAGCGAGGGCGGGTCCTCGAAGACGCGGCCCTCGTTGTTGACGTAGCGCAGCGGCCGCTCGAAGAAGCCCTCGGGCAGCGCCGCGAAGAACGCCTCGATGCGCGCGTCCATCGCGACGCGGTCCGCACGCAGCGCGTCGAAGGAGTCGTGCACGATCGCATCCAGGCCGGTCGACGGAGCCTGGCCGCCGGCAAGGCGGGCCATCCAGATGCGATCGCCGATCAGCAGGTGGTTCAAGGTGCCGTGCAGGCTGGTGAAGAAGGCGCCGACATCGCGCTTGCGCTCGGAATCGGCGATGTCGGCCGCGGCGGCGTAGAGCCGCTGGTTCGCCAGGGTGTTGTACCGGGCAAACTGGGCCCACAGCGCGTCATTTCGCATCTGCGAAGGGTAGTTCTCGATTGATCTCGGCTGAAGATCGTCCAATGCTCGTTCCATGATGAATTCGGTTCATCAATAACGAACAGGGATGGCGTGGACCGGATCGGCGACATGGCAGCCTTCGTGAAGGTGGTGGAGGCCAATGGCTTCTCGGCCGCCGCGCCGCAGCTCGGCCTGACGCCCTCGGCGGTCAGCAAGCTGGTGACGCGGCTCGAGGAGCGGCTGGGCGTGCGGCTGTTCAACCGCACCACACGCAAGCTGGCGCTGACCGAGGCGGGCGAGAATTTCTACCGCGACGCCGCGCGCATCATCGGCGAGGTCGAGGAGGTCGAGGCGGCGATCGGCCGGCGCGGGCACGAGGCGCGCGGCCTGGTCAAGGTCACCACCTCGCTGGCCTTCGGTGCGCACCAGATCCTGCCGCTGGTGCCGGAATTCCTCGACGCGCATCCCGGCATCGAGCTCGATCTCTCGTTCACCGACCGCGTCGTCGACCTGGTGCAGGAGGGCTTCGACGTCGCCTTCCGCATCGGCAAGCTCGCCGACTCGAGCTTCGTGGCGCGCAAGATCGGCGAGGACCGCCGCGTCGTCGTCGCCTCGCCGGCCTATCTGAAGCTGCACGGCGAGCCCAGGCATCCCGACGAGCTGACGCGTCACAACTGCCTGGGCTTCCGCGACCGCACGCCGATGAACCGCTGGCCGTTCATCGTCGACGGCGTGGCGCGCGAGGTGATGGTGCGCGACAATTGCCGCGTCGACGACGGCGACGTGCTCTACCAGCTCGCGGTCGAGGGCGTGGGCATCGTGCGGCTGACGCGGCTGACCGTGGCGCGCGCGGTGCGCGACGGCACCCTGGTCGAGATCCTGCAGCCCTTCACGCCACGCGACACGATCCCCATCCAGGCGGTCTATCCGCACCGCCGCCTGCTGCCGCCCAAGGTCACGGCGCTGGTCGACTTCCTCACCACCAAGTTCGACCCGCCGCCATGGGAGGACGAGGCGACACCGGCCTAGGCGCCGGCGCCCTCGATCTGCCGGCGCAGCGCGCGCTGGCGTTCGCGGCCCAGCGGGAAGCGCCACAGGGTCAGCGCGCAGAGAACGTGCAGCACCGTGGGCAACGCCACGAACACCCACATCAGGCCGTCGATCGCCGCCTTGTCGTTGGCCACGCCGGTCTTGAAGCCGACCCAGTCGAGCAGCGCGTAGGTCACGCCCACCGCGAGCGCCAGGCCGATCTTCTCGGTGCTGGCGAGCAGCGAGAAATAGACGCCGGCCTGCATGCGCCCGGTGCTGACCTGATCCTCGTCGGTGATGTCGGCCATGATCGCCTTCATCAGGAAGCGATGCGAGGCATAGGGGATGCCGAACAGCACCAGCACCACCAGCGCCA
>CAYNOF010000942.1:0-1537 GCA_964398335.1 uncultured Rhizobiaceae bacterium | reverse complement strand
CTACGCCCAGGTCTGGGATGCCCGGACGTTCACGCCCGATCCCGACAGCGTCGTGCCGAGCGGGCCCGATCCGCCGCCCGGCCAGCCCAGGCCCGATCGCACGCCGAGCCTCGACGCGGCCGGCGCGCGGCTGCTGCGCAGCGACGGCGGCAGCCTCGCCATCGAGGACCTCGCCAGCGGCACCGTCGCGACGATCGAGGCGCCGCGGGGCCTGGAGAGCGCCCGCTTCACCGCCGACGGCGCGCACCTGCTGCTGACGATGAGCGGCGGCCGCGTCGGCGTGATGGAGATCGACAGCCGTCGCATGCTGATCGTCGCGCAGCCCGGCGTGCGGCCGATGGCGGCCGATTTCCATCGCGCCGGCGCGCGGCTGCTGACGCTCGAGCGCGGCGGCGTGCAGCTGTGGGACGCGGCGGGACGCAAATGGCTGCGCGCCATCGAGCTCGACGAGCCGGCGACGGCGCGCTTCACGGCGGATGGCGCGCGCATGCTGGTGACGGCGCGCGACGGCACGGTGCGGCTGTGGGATGTCGCGAGCGGCACGCCGCTGGGCAAGCCGATGCAGAACGTCGCCGATGCGCGCGACGGCTTTCCGCTGGCGCTGCCCGATGCCGCGGCCGGGCGGGTGCTGGTCGCCGCCGATGCCTCGCTCAGGCTGTGGGATGCCGTGAGCGGCGTGCTGGTGGCGCAGCGCGCGCACGAGGCGCCGATCAACAGCGTGCAGTACAGCCCGGACGGGCGCGTCATCCTCACCGCGTCGAGCGACGGCACGGCGCGGCTGTGGGATGCCGCCAGCCTGGAGCCGCGCGGCGTGCTGCGCCATGACAGCGCCGTGTCGTTCGCCGCCTTCTCGCCCGACGGCACGCGCATCGCCACGCTGTCGTGGCGCACCGGCGCGATCCTGTGGGACACGGCGAGCCTCGCCGAGCTCGGCCGCATGAAGATGCCGACCGGCCTCGCCGGCAGCCGCGTGCGCGCGCTCGCCTTCCCGGCCGACGGCAGGGCGCTGCTGGCGCTGTGGGACAGCGGCGGCGCCTGGCGCTGGCGCATCGATGCCGCGCTGGCGCCGCCGGACGACCTGCCGGCGCTGGTCTATCTCGCCTCCTTCCCCGGCCTCGCGGCCGGCGAGCGCGCGCGCTATCTCTCGGAGGCCGGCAGCGTCGAGCCCGACTCGCCGGCGGGCCGCGATCCCTGCGACGTCGCCGTCGCCGACCTGTTGCGGCGCCCGCCGCCGGCGGCGCGCAACCGGGCCGTCACGGGAATCGGCACGCGCAGCCGCGGCGAGATCGGGCTGCGCCTGTGCCAGGAATCGGCGGCGTCGTTTCCCGACCAGCCGCGCTTCGTCCACGGCCAGGGCCTGTTCCTGCTGTCGCTCGGCCGCAAGCCGGAGGCGCTCGAAACCTTCCGTCGCGCCGCCGACAAGGGCCACCAGCCGGCGCTGTTCGAGATCGCCAAGCTGTATCTCGACACCTCGTTCGCCGGCCACGACGCGGCCAGGGCGGTCGAGACCCTGCGCCAGGCCTCGGCCAGGGGCGTC
>CAYNOF010000941.1:0-3723 GCA_964398335.1 uncultured Rhizobiaceae bacterium | reverse complement strand
CGCCGGGCGGCCGCCCCTTCCGGCCCGAGGAATGGCCCGGTCTGTGCACGTGTATATTGGCTCATTGTCGCGCGGTAACCGGACGATGGCGGGATGGTGGACGAGGAGGCGTTCGACATCGGGCGTTGGCGCCTGCTGCCGCGGAGCCGCATCCTGGCGGACGGCGAGCGCCGCCAGCCGCTTGGCGCAAGAGCCACCGAGCTGCTCCTCGCCCTGATCCGCGCGCGCGGCGACGTCGTCTCCCAGCAGCAACTGATGGCGGCCGCCTGGCCCGGTCGCGGCACGGTCGAACAGGCTAATCTCACCGTCCAGATTTCGGCGCTGCGCAAGGCTTTCGGCGAAGCCGGGGCCGCCATCATCGTCACCGTGCCCGGTCGCGGCTATCGCTTCGGCGGAACCCTGCCGCAGCCCGGGGCGCCTTCGGCGGCGCCCGATGCCACCGACACGCAGGCCGCCGCCGGGCAGGGCCCGTCGCTGGTCGTGCTGCCGTTCCGCAATCTGGGCGGCGACGCCGGGCAGGCGTTTTTCGCCGACGGGCTGGTCGAGGACCTGACCACCGCGCTCTCGCGCGTGCGCTGGTTCACGGTGATCGCGCGCGACTCTGCCTTCGCCCTGCGCAACCGCGACCTGACGCCGATGGCCGTCGGCCGCGAGCTCTCGGTGCGCTACATGGTGACCGGCGCGGTGCGCCGTGCCGGCGGCCATGTGCGCGTCAATGTCGGCCTGATCCGCACCCAGGACGGCAAGGAAGTCTGGAGCGAACGCTTCGACGGTGCCGATGCCGACATCTTCGCGCTGCAGGACCAGATCGTTGCCCGCATCGTCGCCGCGGTGGAGCCCAATCTGCGCCGCTCCGAGATCGAGGAGGTGCGGCGGCGACCCACCGACCGGCGCGACGCCTACGAAGCCTATCTGCGCGCGATCTGGCGCATGCATCCGATGACCCGCGAGAATTGCGAGGCGGCGCTCGACTGGCTGGGCCAGGCGATCGCGCTCGACCCGAGCTTTCCGCTGGCGCTGGCGGCGGCCGGATGGTGCCGCATGTGGCAGGTCTCGCAGGCCTTCCCCGACGTGGAGAAGAACGAGGCCGAGGCGATCCGCCTGGCCGAGGCGGCGCTGACGCATGGTGCCAGCGAGCCCACCGTGCTCTCGCAGGTGGGCGTGGTGTTCGCCTATCTGGTGCACCGGCGCTCGACGGCGCTGGAGCTGGTCGAGCGCGCCGTGACGTTGCATCCCAACTCCGCGTTGACGCGCGCCGCCGCCGGCTGGGTGCAGCTCTACGAGGATCAGGCGGAGCGTGCGATCGAGCATTTCGACGAGGCCATCCGCCTCGACCCGATCGATCCCGGCGCCGGCGAGCCGTTGAGCGGCATGGCCTATGCCTATCTCCTGCTGGGGCAAGCCGAGGAGGCCGTCGCATGGGCGGAACGCTCGGTGGCCCATAGCGTCGACCGGTTGTCGGCACGGCGGGCGCTGGTCGCCGCCCTGGGCGCGGCGGGGCATCCGGCGGAGAAGGCGCTGTCGGAGCTGCTCGCGCGCGACCCGGACTTCACCATCGCCCAGTTCATGCGCATCAACGGCCGGCGCGTCGGCCGGCGCGTCGTGACCAGGGTCGTGGAGGGCTTCGAACGGGCCGGCGTGCGACGTGGATAGCACGGTGCGCCGGCTCGGCATCCGTCTTGCGGCGCGGGCGCTTCGCGAGTAGGTGAAAAGCACACATGAGCCGCCGACGACATCAGGCCAAGGCAGGCGGCGACGCTGCCGGCCGACCCAAATCGCCGCGCCAGCTGCGCGTCGGCGAGGAATTGCGCCATGCGCTGGCCCAGCTCTTCGAGCGCGGTGACATGCGCGATCCCGATCTGCGCGGCGCCTCGATCACCGTCACCCAGGTCGATTGCAGCCCCGACCTGCGCAACGCCGTCGCCTATGTGATGCCGCTGGGCGGCGTCGACCGCGAGCGCCTGCTGGCGGCCATGCGCCGCGCCGCGCCCTATTTCCGCAGCCAGCTCGCGCGCATGGTCGAGCTGCGCCACGCGCCCGAGCTGCAGTTCCGCATCGACGAATCCTTCGACTACGCCGGCCGAATCAACACGTTGCTGCATTCGCCCGACGTGGCACGGGATCTCGGGCCGACCGACGACGAAGACACCGCCCCCGACGGCAGTCCCAAACCGACCGCGATCGAATAACAGCGAGACCGAACGACGCGGGCCCGGTGCGCCGCACGGCACCGCGAATCTCGAAACGCGCCCTGCGTTGCCGGCTCAGGCGATCGCCTTCCCGTCTGGATGTAACTCAACCTTCGCGGGATTCATGCTCGGGCATCTGTACGCGACAGTGATCACAGGCTAGTATTGGCCGCAAATTGGGGGCCAATGAAAATGCGTCGATATGGGGTGCTGGGGGCAAGCGCGGCTGTTCTTTGTTGTCTGGTCGGCTGCATGTCGGCCCAAGATCATCAGGCGGCGGTTTCAAACACCGACAAGAATCGGGTGACCGCGGGAGTCGTACAGCGCGAAATCAGGGTCGGCATGAGCGGCGACGAGGTGATCGCCGTGTTGGGCTCGCCCAATGTCGTGACCACCGACGAACAACGGCGGGAAAGCTGGGTCTACGACAAGTTCTCGACGGAGACGGTGTACTCGTCGTCGTCGAGCGGCGTCAGCGCACTGATCTTCGGCGGCGGACCGGTCGATTCCGGCATCGTCGGCGGCGGCGTGGGGCCCAGTTACCGGCAGAGCGCCGGCGCGCGCTCGACGACGCAGCGAACTTTGACCGTTGTCATCAAGTTCGACGCCAGCAAGCGCGTCCGTGATTTCGCCTATCGCCAGTCGAGCTTCTAGGGGGCTGGCGCAAAAAGTTCGGTTTTGGGGGGTTGAACACATGATCAGACGAAGAGCCGCGATCGTTGCGATCGCAGGCGGTGGCTTGGCGGCTTGCACGCAGACCATCCCGCCTGAGGCCTTGCAGCTGTCGGAAGGCGCGCTCAAGGACCGTCAACTGCAAACCCGTCGTTTCGAGTCGCGCGACGAGGCCCGGCTCCTGAAGGCCGGCGCGCAAGTGTTGCAGGATCTCGGCTTCCAGATCGACGAAAGCGAATCGAAACTCGGTGTGATCGTCGGATCGAAGAATCGCGATGCGGTGGAAACCGGCCAGGTCATCGGCGCCATCTTCCTGGCGATCCTCGTGGGCGCGGCAGCCGCGCGCTACGACAAGGAACAGAAGATCCGTGCCAGCCTGGTGACGCGCCCGGTCGAGGGCGGCAAGAACACCGCGGTACGCATCACCTTCCAGCGCCTGATCTGGGACAACCACAAGACGCTGTCGAAGATCGAGGGCGTCAACGAACCCAAGGTCTATCAGGAATTCTTCGATCGGCTCGCGCAGTCGGTGTTCCTGAACGCGCAGGAGATCTGAACATGCGCCCGACTGCCGCTTCCGTTCTCATGCTGGTCGCTGCGCTTTTCATCGCCGGATGCCAGACCGATTCGAAGGATCAGATCCTGGCCAGTTGCCAGGCCGTGCAGCTGCGCAGCTTCCAGAGTCGCGCGTTCGACACGCGCGACGAGAACAAGACGCTGCGCACCGTCATCGCCACGCTCCAGGACCTCGGCTTCGTCATCGACAAGGCCGACGCCAACCTCGGCACGGTCTCCGCGACCAAGCTGGACAAGTACGCGCTGCGCATGACCGTGACCAGCCTGCAGCGCCACCATATCGACG
>CAYNOF010000940.1:0-2297 GCA_964398335.1 uncultured Rhizobiaceae bacterium | reverse complement strand
CCGGCGAGGTGCACGACCGCGTCGGCGCCCTCGACCAGGCGCTCGAGCGCCAGGCGGTCGCGCAGGCCGCCGGGCTGCAGCTCGATCGGCGGATCGCAGGCCGGCAGCGCGGACGGCAGGCTGCGCACCAGCAGGCGCAGGCGCAGTCCGCGCGATGCGAGCAGCTTCAGGAGATGCTGGCCGATGAAGCCGGTCGCGCCGGTGACCGCGACCAGGCGGCTCATGTCGTGGCGGTCACCGGCCGGCGGCCGCCATTGGCGTATTCGCCGGCGAGATAGCGGGTCCGCGCCCGCGAGCGGCTGAGCTTGCCCGACGAGGTCATCGGCAGGCCGATCGAAGGCGACAGAAGCTGCACGGTGCAATCGACGCCGACCGTCTCCTTGACGATCTGCT
Source organism: uncultured Rhizobiaceae bacterium (assembly GCA_964398335.1). Lineage (GTDB taxonomy): Bacteria > Pseudomonadota > Alphaproteobacteria > Reyranellales > Reyranellaceae > JAFAZJ01. The sequence goes on along the minus strand of CAYNOF010000940.1, from coordinate 1,904 downwards.
GCGCGGCGCCAACCAGCGCCGTGCGCGCCTCTTCCTTCGCCGGCCAGGCGTTGACGACGACGACAATGCTCTCGGCGCCATCCTCGGCATCGATCGAGAAGGCGCAGACATCGCCGCGCCTGAGCTGCGGCAGTTCCTCGACCGACCACTCGATGTCCTGCGGCCAGATATTGCGGCCGTTGACGATGATCAGGTCCTTGGCGCGGCCGGTGATGACGAGCTGGCCGCCGAGCCAGTAGCCGAGGTCGCCGGTGTCGAGCCAGCCATCCTTCAGCGCTTCGGCGCTGGCTTCGGGCGCTTCGAAGTAGCCGGCCATGATGCTCGGGCCCTTGGCGAAGACGCGACCGACGCGACGCTCGGGCAAGGCCTTGCCGGCTTCGTCGCGGATCTCGACCGGATGGCCGGGCAGCGGCAGGCCGCAGAGCACGAAGGCACGCGAGGACTCCGACTCGGGCACCGGCGTTGCGACGCGCTCCTCGGACAACTGTGCGCGATCGACGTTGTCGACATGAAAGCCGTCGCCGCGCGTCCCGAAGCTCAGCGCCAGGCAGACCTCGGCCATGCCGTAGCTCGGCATGAAGGCGCCGGCGCTGAAGCCGGCGGGGCCGAAGCGCTCGGCAAAGCGGCTGAGCACGCTGGGCTGGATCATGTCGCCGCCGATGCCGGCGATGCGCACGCAGCTGAGGTCGAGCCCGTCGAGCGACTGGGTTTGCGCGCGACGCGTCGTCAGGTCGTAGCCGAAGCTCGGGCTGTAGGTGACCGTGGCGCGCCGTTGCGACATCAGCGTCAGCCATTGCAGCGGCCGCCGCGCGAAGTCGCGCGCGCTCAGGTAGTCGATCGAGCGCTGCGACGCCAGCGGCGCCAGCATGAAGCCGATCAGGCCCATGTCGTGATAGAGCGGCAGCCAGCTCGTGAGGTGATCCTGCGGGCCGACCGCCAGCCCATGATCGCCGATCTGGCCGGCGATATTGGCCATCAGCGCATCCTGGCGGATGTCGACGCCCAGCGGGAAGCGCGTGCTGCCGGAGGAGAACTGCAGATAGCAGCGCTCGCCCGCGCCCCAGGGACGCAAATCGACCGCCTTCTCAGGCAGCGCCTCGAAGGCGCTCATCGGTCCGACCAGCCGCGCGGCGGAGCCTTCGGCGGCGGTTGTGAGGTAACCGGCGAGTTCGTCGGTCGCCAGCGCCGCCACCGCGCCCGAGGCCGAAAGCTGACGGCGCAACTGCTCGAGATAGGCGTCCTTGCCGCCCAGTCCCGCGGGCAGCGACACCGGCACCGGCAGCAGCCCGGCGTACTGCGCGCCGAAGAACGACACCAAGAAGCCTGGCCAGGTGTCGGCGGTGATCAGCAGGCGCTCGCCGCGCGCGAAGCCGGCGCCAATCAGGCGACGCGCGAAGACGTGGGCGCGCTCGCGCACCTCGCGCCAGGTCAGCGTCGCGGTCAGCCGCCCGCGCGGATCGTAGAAGTTCGGACCGGTCTCGCCGCGCGCGGCGTAGTCGAGCATCTCGGGCACGCTCGAGAAGCCACCGCGGCGGAAAGGCAGGGTCGTGTTGGCCGTGGCGGTGGGGGTCATCCGCACATCGTTGTGGAATAGGAACACACCGCGCGACGCAACTGCCGCCCGGCAAAACGGCGCGCGGTGTAGCAGATGGGCCCGGGAGCGACAAGCGCGAGCCTGACCGCCGTTCACCTCACGTTTGTTTCGGTTTGTTTCAGGACCAGCCCCCGGATGCGCGCCACCGCCTGCGGGAGATCGTCCGTGACGGGCATGCGCACGGCCGGCTCGGCACCGCCCAGCAGGCCGACATGCCCGGCCTGCAGCAGCGCAGACCAGAGCGTCGGCATGTCGCGCGGCCGCTCCCACAGACCGGCGCTTTGCGCGCGCGCGACCATTGCGCGCGGCA
>CAYNOF010000939.1:0-1401 GCA_964398335.1 uncultured Rhizobiaceae bacterium | reverse complement strand
GAGACGGTGCGCGCCGGCGTCATGGGCTACGGCAACGACCGCTGGCACGTCGCGGACTTTCACAGCGAGAACATGAAGCATCCCCATCCTCTGATGGCCGTCCATCCTCGCGGCGAAGCGCAGGCCATCCTGGCCGCCTATGTCGAGCGCGAGGTCATGGCCGCCGTCACGCCATGGCACTTGCCGATCGGATCGATCGACGACCGCCGCCAGCAGGTTGAGCCCTGGCTTGCGGATTGCCCTGCTAGAGCCGCTCGAAATACGACTTGCCGCTGGTGAAGTGGTGCTTGTCGGTGGCGAGGTTGCACTGGGCGATGGCGCGGAAATCGACGCTGAAGCGGATCTGGTCGGAACGATTGTCCGCGGCACCATGGATGAGCGCGCCGGAGAAGATGGCCGCTTCGCCTGACGCGACCACGAGGGGGCGGTGGGCCGTCAGCTCGACGCCGCCGACGATGCGCTTGGGTGCATACAGCAGGCCGATGCGGTGGCCGGCGGAGAAACGCGCCACATCGGCGCTGTCCTCCTGCACGGTCTGGATGGCCTCGTCGGCGACGAGATGGCTGTCGGGGATATAGCGCATCGCGTTGTCGACCGAGACGTTGCGGATCGGCACCCAGAAATTGACCGAAGCGTCCATGTCGGGGCCGTAGAAGCTTTCCCGATGCCAGCCGATGTGTTCCTGGCTGCTGCTGGAGATCTTCGGCCGCGTCGCGCGCAGGTACAGGTTGCTCTGGATCAGGATCGCCTCGGTGCCCAGGACCGCCGCCAGCGCCGCGCGACGATCCTCCGCCAGCCGGCGCGCCAGCTGACGGCGATTGAGCTCGTCCTGCGCCTCGGCCACCAGCGTCCGATAGGCGTCGGCGGCCATGCCGACATAGTGCTCGGTCGAGGATCCGAAGAAGTAGCTGGTGAGCCCCTGACGCTCGTCTAGCAGAGCCGGGCTCGCGAGGCGCGATATCACGATCGCCGAACTGCCCGGCGGGAACACCGGCAGCAGCTTCGCTCGGTCACCTGACACGGCCGCGGACTCCAGAGATCATCGGGCGGACCCTACATCGGCGTCCGCATCCCGGCAAAGACAGCGCGGCAGGCGCGGCCCTCAGGCCGGCGGGTATGCCGGCACGGTCACAAACGAAAGGCCGAGCGGGGCAAGCCTGGCGGCGATGCCTGCCGCAACGGCCGGCGCCACGGCCAGGATGACGGTCGCACCCGGCGGCGCCTCCGCCGGGGCGACGATCGGCACGCCGTCGAGCCTGCGGCCGACCTTGCCGGGATCCTCGTCGATGTAGAAGTCGGGTGCCGACGGCAGCTCGCTCGCGATCCATGTCCCCACGATCGACGATCCGAAGATGCACAGCGGTCGGTGGCGCGCGGCGGCCCTGGCGATGCCGGCGACCT
>CAYNOF010000938.1:0-3152 GCA_964398335.1 uncultured Rhizobiaceae bacterium | reverse complement strand
CGGATCTCGTCGGGCGACAGGCCGACCTCGCGCGCGATGTGATCGACAAAGCGCTCCAGCAGATAGGCCGCTTCCGGACGGCCGGCGCCGCGATAGGCGTCGGTCGGCACGGTGTTGGTGGCGATGCCCTTGACGTTCACGTAGATCGCCGGCGTCTGGTACAGGCCGGCCAGCATGCTCGAGCCCGCCATCGTCGGGATGAAGGCGGAGAAGTGCGAGAGATAGGCGCCGAGCGCGGCGTAGGTGGTGACGCGCAGGCCGAGGAAACGGTGCTCGCTGTCCAGCGCCATCTCGGCGAACGAGACGTGGTCGCGGCCCTGCACGTCGGACTGGAAGGCCTCCTGGCGATCGGGGATCCATTTCACCGTGCGCTTCAGCAGGCGCGAGGCCCAGACCACCAGCGGGTACTCGGGGTGCATGAAGATCTTCATGCCGAAGCCGCCGCCGACATCGCCGGTACGCACGCGCAATTTGTCCTGGCCGATCTTCAGCACCATCTCGGCCAGCACCGGGCGGATGACGCTGACGCCCTGCGAGGAGACCCACAGGGTCGAGCGGTCCTTGGCCGCGTCGTACTCGCAGATCGCGCCGCGCGGCTCCATCGAGTTCACGATCAGGCGCTGGTTGACGAGCTGCAGCTTGACCACGCGCTTGGCCGTGGCGAACGCCTTGTCGGTCGCGGCGCGGTCGCCCATCTCCCAGTCGAAGATCAGGTTGTCCTTGATGTGCGGCCAGACCAGCGGCGCGCCCTTCTGCGCCGCGCCGTAGGTGTCGACCGCATGCGGCAGCGGTTCGTAGTCGATCTCGATCAGCTCGGCGCCATCCTTGGCCTGCTCGAGCGTCTCGGCGACGACGAAGGCCACCGGATCGCCGACATGGCGCACGAAGCCGTTGGCCAGCATCGGTCGCGAGGTATCGGCACGCTCGGTGCCGTCGCGGTTGGTGATCGGCACCAGGCAGGGCAGGTCGCCGTAGCCTGCCGCCTTCACGTCGTCGTAGGTGAAGACGCACAGCACGCCCGGCGCTGTTTTCGCCGCCGAGATATCGATGCTGCGGATCTTCGCGTGCGCACGCGGGCTGCGCAGCACGTAGCCGCGCGCGACGCCGACGCCGGCCTTGGTGTCGTCGGTGTAGCGCCCGCCGCCGGTCAGGAGGCGTGGATCCTCGACGCGACGCACGGCTTGACCGATTCCGAACTTGGCCATGGTGAGCTCCTCGATGTGACGCGACGTTAGCAAACCGGCCCGGCGTGCGCGCAAGGGAATCTTCGCGGTTGTGACGTGGGGAACAGAGGCAGATCGTGGGCGACGGTATCTCCCGCGCCATCGAAGCGGCGACGACGTGCCTCTGGGCATGTCGCCGCCGCAAGTCGTCTGGAGAGAGCAATGACCATCAAGGATACCCACGCACAAATCCTGACCGGCGCCTCGGCTGAAGCGCGCGATCACTATGAGGCGGCGCTCGACCTGCTGCGGGTCTATCGCAACGACCCGATGGCGAGGACGGACGCCGCCATCGCCGACAGTCCCGGCTTCGCCATGGCGCATGTCCTGCGCGCCTGGCTGTTCCTGCTCGGCACCGAGCCGGGCGGGCTGGAGCCGGCACGCGCCAGCCACGAGGCGGCCAAGCAACTCGCCGGCACGGCGCGCGAACGCGGCCACGTCGCGGCGATCGGCCAGCTGCTCGAGGGAAGCTGGTGGGCGGCGTCGCAGGCCCTGGCGCAGGTCGCGATCGACAACCCGCGCGATGGCCTGGCGCTGCAGGTCGGCCATCAGCTCGACTTCTTCACCGGCAATGCGCGCATGCTGCGCGATCGCATTGCGCGCGCCCTGCCGGAGTGGGATCCCGGCATGCCGGGCTACCACGCGCTGCTGGGCATGCACGCCTTCGGCCTGGAGGAGTGCGGCGACTATGCGCGCGCCGAGCGGCTGGGAAGGCGCGCGGTCGAGCTCGACGCGCGCGATTCCTGGGCGCAGCACGCGGTGGCGCATGTCCTGGAGATGCAGGGCCGCCAGGCCGACGGCATCGCCTGGATGGGCGCGGCGCCGGATGGCTGGACGCGCGACAGCTTCTTCGCCGTGCACAATTGGTGGCACCTGGCGCTCTATCACCTCGATCTCGGCGAGATCGACGCGGTGCTGAAGCTCTACGACGGGCCGATCCTGGGCGGCCAGTCGTCGGTGGCGCTCGAGCTGGTCGACCATTCGGCGCTGCTGTGGCGGCTGATGCTGCGCGGCGTCGATGTCGGCGATCGCTGGCGGAAGGTGGCCGAGCGCTGGGCGGCCTTCGCCTCGGCCGGCAACTACGCCTTCAACGACGTGCACGCGATGATGGCCTTCATCGCCACCGGCCGCACGGCGGAGATGGTCGAGGTGCTGGAGGCGCAGGAGCGGGCGATGGCGCGCAGCGACGACAACGCGATGTTCACGCGCGATGTCGGCCGCCCCGTGACCCTGGCGCTGAAGGCGTTCGGCGACGGCGACTACAAGCGCACCGCCTGCCTGCTGAAGCCGGTGATCGGCATCGCCCACCGCTTCGGCGGCAGCCACGCCCAGCGCGACCTGCTCGATCTGACCTTGATCGAGGCGGCGCAGCGCGGCGGCGACGTCGCCCTGGCCCGCGCGCTGACGGCCGAGCGGCGCGAGGTGAAGCCCAGCAGCCCGTTCAACCGCACGCTGTTCAACCGGGCGCGCGCGACGGCGCAGGCGGCGTAAGAAGGGGCTGGACTACGCACGTCATCGTCGCCACACCGGCGGCGATGACGACCGCCTATCTCGCCGCCGAAGGCTTCGAGGCGCAGCTTCGCGAGGAGCTGCGCCTTCTTGGCGCCCGGGTGCGCGCGGAGCATGGTCGGCTGTTCGTGTGCGAGGACGCAGCGGCGGCGCCGGCCTGGGCAGCGAACACCTGGTTCGACGCCGCGGAGATCGCCATCGCCTCGATCGGCGACGCCGCCTCGAAGCTGCGCGCCATCCAGCGCAATTGGGCGATGTATGCGCCCGCGCACGCGCGCCGCGCGACGTTGATCCAGGAGCGGCTGCCGCATGTCTCGGCCAGGCCGCTCGTGTTCCCGGCCGAAGTCCCGGGCGCGCCGCTCGGTTCATGGACGCTGCTGGGGCCGGATCGGCTGCTGTGCGCGGCGCGTTGCTCGTCGC
>CAYNOF010000937.1:0-6349 GCA_964398335.1 uncultured Rhizobiaceae bacterium | reverse complement strand
ACGACCGCTGTACCGCGGCCGCACCGAGAGCTGGTGAAGCGAGGCCATGCCGTCAAGGGTGCGCAACAGCGCAAAGCCGAGCGGCCGGGGTGCACCGGCGGTCGCGACCCGCAGCCGGCCGGCCCGTCGCGCGCTTTTCAGCAGGTCGAGATCGGCCGGTGTCATCGGCAAGACCCACGGCATGGCGACGCGACGGAAGATCTCGTCGGCCTCGTTCTCGATGTCCTGCAGCGCGCGAAGCTCGTGGCGCCGCGCGGCGCGGATCGCCGCGGCCATGGTCAGTCGTTGGCGGCGCCGAAGCGCAGCGGGCGGCAGAACGCGCGGATGTCCTGCACCAGCAGGTCGGGTTCTTCCAGGGCCGCGAAGTGGCCGCCGCTGGGCATCTCGTTGTAGCGCCGCAGATCGCCATAGGCGCGCTCGACCCAGGCGCGCGGCGGCGGCGGCGCGAGATCGGCGGGGAAGGCCATGAACGCCGTCGGCGTCATCACCATCTCGCCCTTGCCCAGCCGCGCGTTCTCCTCGCGCACGCCGCGATACAGCCACGCCGCGCTCGCCATGTTGGCGTTGAGCCAATAGACCATGATGTTGTCGAGCAGCGTGTCCCACGAGAAGCGCTGGCGCGGATCGCCGGCGCAATCGCTCCAGCCCTGGAACTTCTCGACGATCCATGCCGCCAGCCCGACCGGCGAATCGGTGAGCCCGACGCCCAGCGATTGCGGCTTGGTGTTCTGGATGTGCTGGTAGGCGGTCTTCGCCTCGCGCTCGGCGCGCACGATGTCCATCCAGGCGATCTCTCCGGGCGTCAGCGTCGTCGTCTTCTCGTCGAAGCCCGGGCGGAACACCATCATGTTGAGATGCAGTGCCTGGCAGCCGGTCTTGGCGCCATCCTGCTCGACCACCGGATGATCGTGCGCCAGCCAGGTCGAGACCGCGGCACCCCAGTCGCCGCCCTGCGCGACATAGGGCCGGCGGTAGTTCAGCGACTCGGTGAGCAGGCGATGCCACAGCCGGCCGATGGCGCGCGGACCGATCGGGCCGGCGCCGCCTTCGCGCATCGGCGGGCCGGACCAGCCATAGCCCGGCAGCGACGGCACGATGACGTCGAAGGCATCGAGCGCGTCGCCGCCGTGCCGCTCGGGATGGGCGAGCTGATCGATGATGTCGAGGAACTCGACGATCGAGCCGGGCCAGCCGTGGGTGAGGATCAGCGGCAGCGGCGCCGGCGCATCCTCGACCGGCGTGCCGGGCTCGCGGATGAAATGCAGGCGCTGCTCGCCGATATCGACGAGGTAGTGGGGGAAGGCGTTGATCTTCTCCTCGCAGCGCCGCCAGTCGTAGCCGTGCTGCCAGTAATCGACGAGCTCCTTGAGGAAATGTTCCTCGGTGCCGTAGTCCCAGGCGCCGCCTGAGACAAAGACCGGCCGCCGCCATTTGCGCAGGCGTTCGTCGAGATCGGCGAGCACGCGCTCGGGCACGTCGATCTTGAACGGCTCGGGCGTGACGTAGCGGGCGGGGGCGTCGGTCATGACCGCGCAGATTGCCTTCGCCACCGCAGGGCGGGCAAGATCGGCCCAACGAAATCGGAGGGCACGCATGTCGGGTTTCCTGCCGCGCCGCATGAAGTTCTGGGGCTGGGGCTTCGAGGGTGAAGGCGCCACGCCGGAGGAGCGTGCGTATGTCCACGCCAACGCCGCCAAGCGCTACGGCGTCACCGACTTCAACGACACGCCGCCGCGCGAGGAGGAATACGAGCTGCGAGCACCACGCGTGCAGCCCCCCGCGAGCCTGGCGGCGATCTGCTCGAGCCAGCGCATCGACCGGCTGGTGCATGCCTACGGCAAGTCGTTCATCGACGCGGTGCGCATCTTCGAGCGCCGCGTGCCCAACCCGCCCGATGTCGTGGCCTATCCGCGCGACGAGGCCGATGTCGTGGCGCTGCTCGACTGGGCCAGCAGCAACGACATCGCGGTGATCCCGTTCGGCGCCGGCTCCTCGGTGGTGGGCGGCATCGAGCCGGTGGTCGGCGGCGCCTTCAAGGGCGTGGTGTCGATCAACCTGCAGCGGCTCGACAAGGTGCTGGAGGTCGACCGCAAGAGCCGCGCCGCGCGCATCCAGGGCGGCGTGCTTGGCCCGCATCTCGAAGCGCAGCTCAAGCCGCACGACGTGACCTTGCGGCATTTCCCGCAGAGCTTCGAGTACTCGACCCTGGGCGGCTGGATCGCGACGCGCTCGGGCGGCCACTTCGCGACGCTCTATACCCACATCGACGATTTCGTCGAAAGCGCACGCATGGTGACGCCGAAGGGCGTGTGGGAGAGCTTCCGCCTGCCGGGCTCTGGTGCGGGCCCCAGCCCCGACCGCATCGCCATCGGTTCGGAGGGCTCGCTGGGCATCATCACCGAGGCCTGGATGCGCCTGCAGGACCGGCCGCGCTTTCGTGCCGGCACCTCGGTGACGTTCACCAAGTTCGAGGATGCCTGGGCTGCGGTGCGCGCCATCGGCCAGGCCGGACTCTATCCGTCCAACGTACGCCTGCTCGATCGCGTCGAGGCGCAGGCCACGGGCGCGGGCGATGGCAGCGTCGACGTCATGGTGCTGGCGTTCGAATCAGCCGACCACGATGTCGGGCCGTGGATGAAGCGGGCGCTGGAATGCGCGCGCGATCATCACGGCCAGCCCGACATGGATCAGCTCGACTCGAAGGGCGGCCATCGCGAGGGCAGCTCGGGTGCCTGGCGCAACGCCTTCATCCGCGCGCCGTTCTTCCGCGAGATCATGACGCCGCTCAACGTGATGTACGACACCTTCGAGACCTCGACGACCTGGGATCGCTTCGGCGATTTCCACCAGAAGGTGATGGACACGCTGCACGACGTGCTGAAGCGCGAGTGCGGACCGGGCGCCAGCGCCTCCTGCCGCTTCACCCATGTCTATCCCGACGGCCCGGCGCCGTATTTCAGCTTCTACGGCAAGGGCAGGAAGGGCGGCATGGAGCAGCAATGGTGGGCGATCAAGCGTGCCTGCTCCGACGCGCTCAGCCAGCTCAAGGGCACCATCACGCACCACCACGCGGTGGGCCGCGATCACATGCCCTGGTACGAGAAGCAGCGCCCCGAGCTCTTCGCCGCGGCGCTGCAGGGCGCCAAGAACGCGGTCGATCCGAAGGGCGTGATGAACCCCGGCGTGCTGCTGAAGTCGCGTTAGCCGATACGGCCTCGCCGCGCGCCTTGGTCGGCGCCGTCGCACGCCTATCCGCGCCGCCTCAGTGCGAGCGGATCGACAGCTCGCGTCGCGCGATGATGTCGGCGAGCTTGGGGACGCGCTCGGCCTCACCATCGTTGATCGCCGCAATGCGCGCCCGCATGTCGCGGGCGACGCCCGAGAGCGGTGCGCCGACCTGGCCGCACAGCGCGCGCACGTCCTCGTCGGGCGCGTCGAGGATCTCCTGACCGAGCGCCGCGAGCAGGCGGTAGAGGTCTCTATCGGGGTGCCAGCCCTTCATGCCGTGCCCCTAGGCCAGGCCGTGGCGCAGCAGGGCGCGCCGCATGCGCTTGCGTGTCGAATCGTAGTCGCGCTCGGACATGTCGTAATGCAGGCGGATGTCGGTCGCGCTCATGCCTTCGGCCAGGCCGGCGAGGATTTTCAACGCCGCCGGATCGTCGGCGAACAGGCCGTTGATCGCGCCCAGCGCCTGCGCTGCCGCCAGCACCCGCTCGGGATCGTCGGGCGCGGCGATGGCGCCGCCGGCGTCTGGCGCGGCGACCAGCAAGATCTGATCGCGTCGCGCGCGTCGCCAGTGCTCGTCGCGGATGCTGCGCATCACGCCCGACAGGAAGGCGAGCAGGGGCACGTCAGGCGGCCAGCGCCGCGAACCGTCGAGGCTGCGCACGATGGCCTCGTTGAGCACATCGGCCCAGCCCAGCCCACCGGGCAGGCCGCGACTCCACAGCCGTGCCAGCGCCTTCAGCCGTACCAGATCGGCGTCGGACAGCGCGCGCAACGCGCAGCCGACATCGCCGGCGCCGGTGGTGGCAGCCGAGATGAGGCGCTGGCGATTGCGTTCGGCGCGTTCCATGTCCTGTGCAGTATGCGCTCGGGACGGGGCGGCGCGGACAGCGCTGCGAAATTTTTCCTTCCTCGTCCGCGCCGCGCCCGGCCGTGCGCCTTCCCGTCTGCGAGAGATGAGGGGAGAGGCGATGGGCGACGACAGCGTCACGATCCGTCACTGGTACGCCGAGGACCTGCGGCTGCGCGCGCCGATTCGGCGCAACATGAACATTGTCGAGGCCTATGCCGCCGTGCCGCGCGAGCGGTTCCTTGGCCCTGGCCCGTGGACCATCCGGCCGGACACGCGGCCAGACGAGACGTTCGCGACGCCCGACACCGAGCCGCACTGGCTCTATCACGACGTGCTGGTCGCCATCGACCTGGAGCGCAGGCTGAACAACGGCATGCCGAGCTTCTGGGCGTACAACCTCGACCACCTCGACCTGCGCCGCGGCGAGCGCGTGCTGCAGGTCGGCGCCGGCACCGGCTATTACAGCGCCATCCTGGCCGAGATCGTCGGCCCGGAGGGACGTGTCGTCGCGGTCGAGCACGATGCCGATCTGGCGGCGCGCGCTGCCGCCAACCTCGCGGCGTGGCCGCAGGTGCAGGTCGTCGCCGGCGACGGCCGCGCGCACGATCCCGGCGCCGTCGATGCCATCGTGGTGTTCGCCGGCTCGACCCACCCCGCGCCGCTGTGGCTCGATCGCCTCGCCGAGGGCGGCCGGCTGATGATGCCGCTGACCGGCGCCAACTGGTGGGGCTTCATCCTGCGCGCCGAGCGACGCGGTGATGCTTTCAGCGCACGCTCGGTCGGCGGTGTCGGCATCTTCCCCTGCGTCGGCGGCCGCGATGACGCGGCGGGCGAGCGCCTGCAGAAGGCGCTGCAGAACGTGCAGCCGCGCTACGTGCCGATCCGTGCCCTGCATCGCGGCGAGCCGGCGGCGGAGGCGGGCGATGCGGTGTGGTACGCCGGCCCGGGTTTCTGGCTGGAGCACGCTGCGCCGGAGCCGCCGGCGTCGAGCCCGCTGCAGTCGACCCGAACAGAGCGCGGGATCTGACAGGGCCTGGATTTGCGACTGGACAGCGGAGGCCTGACACACTACCTTGCTTAACAAGGTACTTGGTGTCATGTGATAGCGAGGACGGGCGTTGTCGGATTCCCTGCTGGTGCAGTTGCGCAAGGGCGTGCTCGACATGTGCGTGCTGGCGATGCTGGCGCGCGAGGACGGCTATGCCTACGACATCGCCAGCCACCTCGCGGCCGAGATCGGCATGGGCGAGGGCACGATCTATCCGCTGATGCGGCGCATGCAGGCGGATGGGCTGGTGAAGACCTACCTCGTCGAATCGAGCAGCGGACCGCCGCGCAAGTACTACCAGCTGACCAAGGCGGGACACGCGGCGCTGGCGGCGCAGCGGGCCGAGTGGAACGGCTTCACTGCCTCGGTCGCGAAGGTGCTGTCGGGCGCGCGGCGGGCCTCGAAAGTCGCGGGAGCGGCGGAATGACCAGGATCGAATTCCTCGAGACGCTGGAGCGGCGACTGGCCGGCATGCCCGAGGCCGAGATCGACGACATCGTCGGCGACTACGCGATGCATTTCGAGGACGGCCTCGCGGCGGGCCGCTCCGAGATGGAGATCGCCGCGGCACTGGGCGATCCCGCGCGTCTGGCGCGCGAGCTCAAGGCCGAGGCCGGCTTCCGCCGCTGGGAGCAGGCGCGCACGCCCGCCAGCTTCGGTGCCGCGATGCTGGGCTTCCTGGCGCTGGTCACGGTGGATTTCGTGTTCCTGCTGCCGCTGCTGGCGGCGCTGGCACTGGTGGTCCTGCTGGCCGGCGTCGCGATGATCGCGCTGGGCGTCGGCGGTGTCGTCGTGCTGGCGAAGCTGTTCGACTACGCCTCGCTGGTGCGTGTGCTGAGCGGCGTCGGCATGGTGGCCCTGGCGGTCGGAGGCAGCGCCCTGCTGCTGCTGCTGGTCGACGGGCTGGTGCGTCTCTTGGGCCGCTTCGCGCGTTTGCACTACAGCCTGCTCGGCCGGGCCCAGGCATAGGAGCGACCGATGAACCGAAAGCTGGCGTGGACCGCCATCGGCGGCCTCTGCATCGGCATCGCCTGCCTGGTGCTGGCCTTCCTTGCCGGTGGCCGAGGGGGCGGCTTCGTGCCGGCGCTCACCGGCCGGCCCTGTGACATGCACGCCGACGGCGCGGTCACGGAGCGGCGCCTGGCCTGGCCGGGTGGCGATGCGGTCGAGATCGCCGTGCCGGCCACCGTGCGCTATCGGGCGGGCTCCAGCACAGACGTCGT
>CAYNOF010000936.1:0-11675 GCA_964398335.1 uncultured Rhizobiaceae bacterium | reverse complement strand
GCGACATGCCGATCGAGGCGCAGACCCGCCTGCTGCGCGTGCTGCAGGAGGGCGAGTACACCACGGTGGGCGGCCGCCAGCCGATCCGCGCCAATGCGCGCATCGTGGCGGCGACCCACCAGGACCTGCGCCGGCTGATCCAGCAGGGCCTGTTCCGCGAGGACCTGTTCTACCGCCTCAACGTCGTGCCGATCCGCCTGCCGCCCTTGCGTGACAAGCCCGAGGACATCCCCGAGCTGGCGCATCACTACCTGCGCAAGGCAGCCTCCGACGGCCTGCCCGAGAAGGTGCTGGCGCCCGAGGCGCTGGCGCTGATGAAGGCCTATCGCTGGCCCGGCAACGTGCGCGAGCTGGAGAATCTGGTGCGCCGCCTGGCGGCGCTCTACTCGCAGGAAGTCATCACTGCCGACATCATCGAGGCGGAGCTCGCCGAGCAGGTCAGCGCGCCGATGACCCCGGCCGCCGCCGTGACCAACGGCGCCGCGGCACGCGCGGTTTCGACAGTCGAGACAGTGAGCGAGGCGGTCGAGCGCCACCTCCGCGACTACTTCGCTGCGCACAAGGAGGGCCTGCCGCCCAACGGGCTGTATGACCGCATCCTCGCCGACATGGAACGCCCGCTGCTGGCCCTGACGCTCGGCGCCACGCGCGGCAACCAGGTCAAGGCGGCGCAACTGCTGGGCCTCAACCGCAACACCCTGCGCAAGAAGATCCGCGAGCTCGACGTCCAGGTGGTGCGCAGCCCGCGCTGATTCCGAGCTTGCCGGCGGCGGGCATTCCCCTGCTGCCGACAAGCGGCTACCTTGTTGTATTGATTGGCGTTGTGCCGGCTGAGCAAACCCCGCGCAAGCGATGCGAAACCATAGACAGGCGTATCGCCACGGGCGGAAATGGCCAGCCGGGGCCCTCGCCTGGCCCCATGCGGCGCGGTAGACTGGAATTCCCCGGCCGGCGCGCCGTGCGCCGCCCAAGATTTGCGGTGTGATGAGCGTTCGTTCGGCCTCCACTTCGGAGCGTCCCCTGATCGCCTGGCTGTCGCGCCTCGGGCAGCTGTTCACCGGCCGCGTCGCGGCCCTGGCGCTGGTCGTGCTGGCGATGATCGCCGGCGCGCTGACCTATGCCGCCTTCGGCGGCCTGCTGCCGATCACCTTCGCCAATCCCTGGTTCGTCGGCGGATTGCTGGCGTCGGACATCGTCATCGCCCTGGGCCTGGCCGCAGTGGTCGGCGCCCGCCTGGTGCGCACCCTGCTGGAGCAGCGCCGCGGCGCGGCCGGCGCGCGCCTGCATGTGCGCATGGTGCTGCTGTTCGGCCTGTTCGCCGTGGTGCCGACCTTCGTGGTGGCGATGGTCTCGGGCTATTGGCTGTCGATCGGCCTGCAGGAATTCGTCAACGAGCGCATCGCGCGCGGCATGGACAGCGCCCGCCTGATCGGCAACACGGCGCTGGAGCCGCAGCGTGCCGCGGTGCTGGGCGATGTCGAGCGCCTGTCGAGCGCGCTGCAGCAGCTCGGCCCCGAGACCCTGGGCGACAGCGACCGCGCGCAGGTGGCGCTGACGCGGCTGGCGCAGGGCCTGCCCACGCTGATGGATGCGCTGATCGTCGATTCCGAGGGCAGGGCGATCGCCTCGATCGCGCTGATCGCCGGTCATGTCGCGCCATCCTACGTGCCGCCATCCTCGTCGCTGGCGCGCGCCGCGGCCGAGGCCGGCCCGCTGATAGAGCTGCGCCAGACCGGCGTCTATGTCGTGCTGCACCTGTTCACCGGCGGCAACCTGTTCCTGGTGACCGGCCACACCGTCGATCCCGGCCTGTGGTTCCATGTCGACCAGATCGCGCGCGCCGACGCCTTCCTGACCCAGCTCGAGAGCAACTCGATCGACAACCAGCTGCGCGTCTTCGCGGTCTATGCGGTGATCGCCGTGCTGATGCTGCTGTCGGCGGTATGGCTGGCGCTGACCTTTGCGTCACGATTGGCGCAGCCGATCGGCAACCTGATGACGGCGGCCGACCAGGTGCGCAAGGGCGACCTCTCGGCGCGCGTCTCGGAGGAGGGCGCCGACGACGAGCTCAAGCGGCTGGTGCGCGCCTTCAACCGCATGACGCGCCAGCTCGACGAGCAGCGCCGCGACCTGGTCGACGCCAACCGCCAGCTCGACGAACGCCGCCAGCTCACCGAGGCGATCCTGTCCGGCGTGTCCGCCGGCGTGCTCAGCATCGGCATCTCGGGCGAGGTGCTGCGCGCCAACCGTTCCTCCGCCGACCTGCTCAACCTGCCGTCCGACCAGATCGAGGGCCGCCGCCTGCTCGACGTGCTGCCCGAACTCGACGACGCGCTGGAGCAGGCACGGGCGCGGCCCGACCGCGCCTATCAGCGCCAGATCGAGATCCGCCGCGACGGCGTGTCGCGCACCCTGCTGGTGCGCATCTCCACCGAGCTGGGCGAGAACGGCCTGCGCGGCAACGTCGTCACCTTCGACGACGTCAGCGACCTCATGGCGGCGCAGCGCATGGCCGCGTGGGCCGACGTGGCTCGGCGCATCGCGCACGAGATCAAGAACCCGCTGACGCCGATCCAGCTCTCGGCCGAGCGGCTCAAGCGCAAGTACCTCAGGCAGATCACCGACGATCCCGACACCTTCACCATCTGCACCGACACCATCGTGCGCCAGGTCGGCGATATCGGCCGCATGGTCGACGAGTTCTCGTCCTTCGCGCGCATGCCCAGGCCGACGCTCGCCAACGAGGACCTCAAGGAGCTCTGCCAGCAGGCGCTTTTCCTGCAGCGCAACGCCCAGCCGCAGATCGAGTTCGTGGCCGAGCTGCCGGACACGCCGCCGATCGTCGTCTGCGATCGGCGCCAGATCAGCCAGGCGCTGACCAACCTGCTGAAGAACGCCGGCGAGGCGATCGAGGGGCGCACGCTGCCGTCAGATGGCGGCAAGCTGCCGAAGGGCCAGATCCGCCTGCGCCTGCTCGACGAGGGCGGCGAGGTCCGGGTGGTGATCGAGGACAACGGCAAGGGCCTGCCGCGCGAAGGCCGCGAGCGGTTGACGGAGCCCTACGTGACCACACGCAGCAAGGGCACCGGGCTGGGCCTGGCGATCGTCAAGAAGATCATGGAGGATCACGGCGGCGTGCTCCTGCTCGACGATCGCGAGGGTGGCGGAGCGCGGATCTCTTTGGTATTCCAACGCGCCGCATCCCAGGCACGCCCGGCCAGCGCCGCCGCGTCCGCCTGATGGCCCGTAGCTAGAGCCCCCGATCCCCGCCGCCATGGCCCATGAAATCCTCATTGTCGACGACGAACGCGACATCTGCACGCTGATCTCCGGCATCCTTGAGGACGAGGGCTACGCGACGCGCCGCGCCCACGACAGTCGCGAGGCGGTCGAGGCGTTCCGTCTGCGCCGGCCCTCGCTGGTGATCCTCGATGTCTGGCTGCAGGGCAGCGAGCACGACGGGCTCGAGGTGCTGAAGATCATCAAGCGCGACGATCCCAGCGTGCCCGTGGTGATGATCAGCGGCCACGGCACGATCGACACCGCGGTCGCCGCGATCAAGTCGGCGGCCTACGACTTCATCGAAAAGCCGTTCAAGTCCGACCGCCTGCTGCTGGTCGTGCAGCGCGCCATCGAGGCGGCGACCCTGCGCGCCGAGAACGCGGCCCTGCTGCGCCGTGCCGGCGGCGAGGAGATGCTGGTCGGCAGCTCGGCGGCGATGAGCCAGCTGCGCGCCGCGATCGAGCGCGTGGCACCCACCGGCAGCCGCGTGCTGCTGAGCGGCCCGCCCGGCTCGGGCAAGGAGCTGGTTGCACGGCTGATGCACCGTGCCTCGAAGCGCGCCGGCGGTCCCTTCGTGGTGGTGAACTGCGCCGCCTGGTCGGCCGAGCGCCTCGACATGGAGCTGTTCGGTAGCGAGAACGGCGAGGGCGAGAACGGCTCCGACGGCGTGGCCGTGTTCGGCGCCTTCGAGCAGGCGCATGGCGGCACCCTGCTGCTCGACGAGGTCGGCGAGCTGCCGGCCTCGACCCAGGGCAAGATCATCCGCGTCCTGCAGGAGCAGGCCTTCTTCCGCGACGGCGGCAAGTCGCGCGTCGAGGTCGACGTCCGCGTGATCGCCTCGACGACGCGCGACCTGCAGCCCGACATCGCCGCCGGCCGATTCCGCGAGGATCTGTTCTACCGCCTCAACGTGGTGCCGATGCGCGTGCCGTCGCTCGCCGAGCGGCGCGAGGACATTCCCGAGCTCGCCAACCATCTCGTCGAGCGCGTCGCCGCCGCCGCCGGCCTGCCGATGCGCCCGGTCGGCGAGGATGCCATCGCCGCGCTGCAGAGCTACGACTGGCCAGGCAACGTGCGCCAGCTGCGCAACGTCATCGAGCATCTGCTGATCGTGGCGCCGTCGGACGGCGCCGCGCCGTTGCGTGCCGACATGCTGCCGGCGGATTTCGGCGACATCTCGCCTTCGGTGCTGCGCTGGGAGAAGGGCGGCGAGATCATGCAGCTGCCGCTGCGCGAGGCGCGCGAGGTCTTCGAGCGCGAGTACCTGATGGCGCAAGTGACACGCTTCGGCGGCAACATCTCGCGCACCGCCGCCTTCGTCGGCATGGAACGCTCGGCGCTGCATCGCAAGCTGAAGTCGCTGGGCGTGCACGGCGATGAGCGCGGCGGCTAGTTCTGAGGCCTCACCCTGAGGAGCGCCCGCAAGGGCGCGTCTCGACGGGTGGGCAACGACACGGTGTGTGGCCCATGCTTCGAGATGGCCGCTGCGCGGCCTCCTCAGCATGAGGTAGGGGGATAGAAGTCGATGTCGCGTATCGCTTACGTCAATGGACGCTACGTGCCGCATCGCGCGGCGCAGGTGCATATCGAGGATCGCGGCTATCAGTTCGCCGACGCGGTCTACGAGGTGATCGGCATCGCCGATGGCCGCTTCCTCGACGAGGATCCGCATCTCGATCGTCTCGGCCGTTCGCTCAAGGAATTGCGCATCGCCTGGCCGGTCGAGCGGCAGGCGCTGAAGTTCGTGCTGCGCGAGGTGGCGCGGCGCAATCTCGTGCGCAACGGCCTGGTCTACTTCCAGGTCTCGCGCGGCGTGGCGCGGCGCGACTACGGCTTTCCCAACAACGCCAAGCCATCGCTGGTGGTGACCGCCCGGCATTCGCCGGCGCCGTCTCCCGAGACCGGCCCCGGCGTCGCGGTGATCACCACGCCCGACCTGCGCTGGAAGCGCGTCGACATCAAGACCACCGGCCTGCTGGGCGGCGCGCTGGGCAAGCAGAAGGCGCGCGAGAGCGGCGCGTTCGAGGCATGGCAGGTCGACGAGAAGGGCTTCGTCACCGAAGGCACGTCGAGCAATGCCTGGATCGTCACGCCTGACGGCGAGCTGGTGACGCGGCCGCTGGGCAACGACATCCTTGCCGGCATCACGCGCAGTACCGTGGCCAGGGTCGCATCGGCGCTGCAGCTGAAGATGATCGAGCGGCCCTTCACCGTCGCCGAGGCGCAGGCGGCGCGCGAAGCCTTCATGACCAGCGCCACGTCGTTCGTCACGCCGATCGTCAGGATCGACGGCAAGGCGGTAGGCGAGGGCAAGCCTGGCGACACCGCGCGCCGGCTGCGTGCGGAATACTTCCGCGCCGTGTCGGAGGCACCACCCTTCCTGTGAGCCGGATGCCGCCACCACCGCCGCGCGCGGTGATCTTCGACTGGGACAACACCCTGGTCGACACCTGGCCGACCATCACGCGCTGCTACAATGCCGTCTTCACCGCCTTCGGCATGACGCACTGGACCGAGGAGGAGACCCGGGCGCGGGCGCACGGCTCGCTGCGCGATGCCTTCCCGGTGCTGTTCGGCGCGCGCTGGGAGGAGGCGCGCGAGGTGTTCTACGGCACCTTCAACGCCTGCCATCTCGAGGCCTTGCGGCCGATCGACGGCGCCGCCGAGCTGCTGCGCGATCTGGCCGCACGCGGCCTCTATCTCGCCGTCGTCAGCAACAAGACAGGTGCCGCACTTCGGGCTGAGGTGCGCCATCTCGGTTGGGACCCGATCTTCGCCCGGGTGGTGGGCGCCACTGACGCGGCGCGCGACAAGCCGGCGCCCGACCCGGTCACCATTGCGTTATCGGACGCCGTGCTGCGCCCCGAGGACGCGGTCTGGTTCGTCGGCGACACTGTCGTCGACCTGCAATGCGCCCACGCTACAGGCTGCATTCCGGTCCTCGTGCGGGCGGAGGAGCCGGCGCCCGACGAGTTTTCGGCCTATCCGCCCCGGCTTTATGCCCGCAATTGCCGTGCCCTGGGGGCGTTGATGTGAGGGGATTCCGGGACTATATCTCGACTGAGTAGGCGGCACGCGGCTTGCGTGTGTTCTCGTGTCGCGTGATCCCGGACGCCATGACGGCGCACGGCAACAGCCACCAAAGGGGCCAAGAACGTGTCGGAAAAAGCACAGAATGTTCAGGATGTATTCCTGAACCACATCCGCAAGACCAAGACGCCGGTCACGATCTTCCTCGTCAACGGCGTGAAGCTCCAGGGTATCGTCACCTGGTTCGACAATTTCTCGGTCCTGCTGCGTCGCGACGGTCACTCGCAGCTTGTCTACAAGCATGCGATCTCGACCATCATGCCGGTGACTCCGGTCCAGCTGTTCGAGAATGAGAAGACACCCGCAGCCGCCACCGCGGATCATTGATCCGGCTGACATTCCCGACGAAACGCTGACCGACGGCGCGGACAAGCCGCGCCGCCGGCGCGCTGCGCCCAGGCCGCAGGAGACCTCGTCGGGCCCGACGCCTGCCGCCATCGTCTGTCCGCTGGCGCACGAGCGCGTCGCCACCGGCGACGAGCCGACGGCGCGTGGCGCGAAAGCCGTGCTGGAGGAGGCCGTGGGTCTGGCGCGCGCCATCGACCTCGATGTGCGCATCGCCGAGACCCTGACCTTGCGTCAGCCGGTGCCCGCGACCCTGCTGGGCAGCGGCGCGGTGAAGCGCCTCAAGACAGCGATCGAGGAGCAGCAGGTCAAGGTCGCGATCGTCGATGCGAAGCTCAGCCCCGTGCAGCAGCGCAATCTCGAGAAGGCCTGGAACTGCAAGGTCATCGACCGCACCGGCCTGATCCTCGAGATCTTCGGCGCGCGGGCGCGCACCCATGAAGGCCGATTGCAGGTCGAGCTCGCCTCGCTCGACTACCAGCGCAGCCGCCTGGTGCGGTCCTGGACCCACCTCGAGCGTCAGCGCGGCGGCTTCGGCTTCCTCGGCGGCCCCGGTGAATCTCAGCTCGAGCTCGATCGCCGCATGATCGAGGCGCGCATCCTGCACATCAGGAAGGACCTGGAGAAGGTCCGCCAGACGCGCGGCCTGCATCGCATCGGCCGCAAGCGCGGCGCGATCCCGACCGTGGCGCTGGTGGGCTACACCAACGCCGGCAAGTCGACCCTGTTCAACCGCATCGCCGGCGCCGACGTCTTCGCCAAGAACCTGCTGTTCGCCACGCTCGATCCGACGATGCGCTCGATCCGCCTGCCCAACGGCCAGCGCGCCGTGCTGTCCGACACGGTGGGCTTCATCGCCGACCTGCCGACCAGCCTGGTCGCGGCTTTCCGCGCCACGCTCGAGGAGGTCGTCGAGGCCGACCTGATCGTGCATGTGCGCGACGTGGCGCACGAGGACAGCGAGCGCCAGCGCCACGACGTCGAGACCGTGCTGCGTGAGCTCGGCCTCGAGGAGCGCATGGCCGAGGGCGACGTGATCGAGGCGCTCAACAAGATCGACCTGCTGCCGATGGCCGAGCGGGCACGGCTGGAGACCGTGTCGTCGACCGGGCGCGCGCGCAGCTCGGTGTTCCCGATCTCGGCGGTGACCGGCGAGGGGGTAGCCGCCTTGCTCGAGGCGATCGGCGAGCGCCTGTCGGCGGCCGACCAGGCGATCGAGGTCGAACTGCCGCTGGCCGACGGCGCCACCATCGCCTGGCTCTACCGCCACGGCGACGTGCGCGCGCGGCACGAGATCGACGACCGCGCCGTGTTCACCGTGGCGCTCGATGCCGAGACCCGCGCGCGCCTGGCGCACCGGCTGGGGCGCGACTTGACGTGAGACGGGCCGGTTCCTAAAACCGCGCCCGAAGCCGAATCCATTCACCGGGGAATTGTCATGAACCTCAAGCCCTTGCACGACCGCGTCCTGATCCAGCCGGTCACCGCCGAGACCAAGACCAAGGGCGGCATCATCATTCCCGACACCGCCCAGGAGAAGCCGCAGCAGGGCAAGGTGATTGCCGCCGGCAAGGGCGCGCGCCTCGACGAGGGCCGCCTGCAGCCGCTCGACGTGAAGGTCGGCGACGTGGTGATGTACGGCAAGTGGTCGGGCACCGAGGTCAAGCTCGGCGGTACCGACTACGTGATCCTCAAGGAAAGCGACATCATGGGCGTGGTCGGCTGAAAAGCCGGCACGGCATGACATGAGCCTGAACGACGGCGACCTCGAGCGCGTCGCCGAGTTGATGCGTGAAAGCGCGACGGCGGAGCTGCTGTCGCGCTTTCGTCGTCTGCAGGCCAGCGACATCCGCGAGAAACGGCCGGGCGATCTGGTCACCGTCGCCGATATCGAGTCGGAGCGGCGGCTGGCCGCAGGGCTGTCCAAGATCCTGCGCGGCGCGCCGGTCGTCGGCGAGGAGGCGGTGGCGGCCGAAGCCGGCCTGCTGGCGCATATCGCCGAGGCCGAGGCGGCATGGATCGTCGATCCGCTCGACGGCACGGCGAATTTCTCGCGCGGCGACGAGCGCTTCGCCGTGATCGTGGCGCTGGTCGAGCACGGCGAGACCGTCGCCGGCTGGATCTACGAGCCGGTCACCGGCCGGATGGCCGTCGCCACCAGCGGCGGCGGGACGCTGCTCGACGGCGTGAAGGTCGAGCTGCCGTCCGCCGGCCCGCTGCAGCAAACGCATGGCTTCGTCGGCTGGAAGATCAAGCGCGAGGTCGAGCAGAACATGCGCGCCGGCGCCAAGCGCCAGTTCGGCGGCCTCACCAGCCTGAACTGCGCCGGCAAGGAATACCTGGAGATCCTCGCCGGTCGGGCGCATTTCTCGCTCTACCGCCGCACGCGCGCCTGGGATCACGCCGCCGGCACCTTGCTGGTGCGCGAAGCCGGCGGCTTGGCCAATCGCCACGACGGCCAGCCCTATCAGCCGACGCAGCCTGACAGCGCCGGCATCCTCACCGCGCCGGACGAGCGGCGCTGGGTCGAGCTCTACGAATTGCTGCTGGGCGGACCGGCGCCGTTGCTCGACGTTCCCTGACCCGGCGCGAAGCGGCGGGCGGCAGCCTCCGCGACCTCGAGCCCGTCGAACGGCTTGGACAGCTGCAGCACGTCGCGGAACTCCGGCGGAATCAGCGTCGCCTCGCCGTAGCCGCTGAGAAAGAGAAACGGCACGCCGCGCGCGCGCAGCAGCACGGCGAGCGGAAAGCAGAATTCGCCGGCGAGATTGATGTCGAGGATGGCGCCGTGCAGCGCCGTGTCGCGCGCCAGCCGCAGGCCGTCGGCGAGCCGCGACGCAGGCCCGATGACGACGCAGCCGCATTCCTCAAAGAGCTCACGCACCGCCTCGGCGACGAGGAAATTATCCTCGACGATCAGCACCGTGAGCCCAAGAAGCGCCGGCGGCATCGCGGGCATCGATCCCTCCTGGGCGTTGGCCTACGTTCCGGACATTATCATCCACCGACGACGCACAAGCCCTCGCCGCGGGCGGTTGGTACGCCAAAGTACCAAGGAGCACGCATGCTGTGCAAAGCCAGCGTCGGTGAGAGCGTTGCAGCGGCTTCCGTGCTCCCCAAAAGCGGAGGCACACGGGCGCCGCTTCCTCTTGCCGGTGTCCGTGCGCTGCGTCGCGTGGCCGGGCTTTCCGCGGCCCGCGGCATCCAGTTCAGTGCGTGGCGCGGCGCGGCGCGGTGATGACGTCACGCCGCAGCGGCGTGTACATGCCCTCGACGAGTTGGGTCAGGCGGCCTCGATCGAGGATGCGAATCGATTTGCGCGACGCCCTGACCATCCCTTCGCCCTCGAGCACCTGCAGGGCGACCGTGACGCTGGCGCGTCGTACGCCCAATGCGTTGCTCAGCGACTCATGGGTGAGGGCCAGCGCGGGTGAGCGCAGCCGGTCCTGCGTCATCAGCAGGCGCCGCGCCACACGTTGGCTGATGGTGCCGCGGCCATGCGCAACCACGGCTTCGCCGATCTGCGCGATCATGGCGTGACAATAGGCGATCAGTTGGCCGCTCATGGTATCGCTTGCCGACAGACGGCGCTTCATCGCCGGCGCATCGATGCGCAGGCCCAGGCCGCCGACCTGCACGCGCGCGTCGAAGGCCGGATCGACGCCGAAGATCGATGCCAGGCCGACCGCGCCCTCGAAGCCGATCATGCCGACCTCGATGGCATGGCCCTGAGCCTCGCTCACCAGCGACACCAGCGCGTCGACCGGGAACACGACATCGTTGCCGGCCTGGCCCCGCGCCGCGAGCAGCCTGCCGGCCGTCAGGGTGACGGGCTCGATCAGCGCCGACAATTCGGCGCGGTCGGATGGGCTCAGCGCATCGAGCAGGGCATTGCCCGCGGGCGGGACGGCGGCGTGTCCCTCCACCATGCTGTCCATGGCCAGGCGGAAGGCAACCGGCTCGACCGGTTTGGCCAGCAGCTCGCTGCCATGCAGGCCGGCCGGCAGCACGGTATCCGGATAGCCGGTCACGAACACGAAGGGAATGCCGCGCTGCTGCAGGACGCTGCAGACCGGAAAGCTGTGGACACCGTGCAGGCTGATATCGAGCACCGCGCCGTCGAGGCTCTCGTATCGCGCCGCGGCCAGGGCGTTCTCGACGGTTCCGACCAGCGCCGCGACCTCGAAACCATGGTCGCGCACCATCTGGCACAGGTCTTTGGCGACGAGATAATTGTCCTCTACGATCAGGAGGCGTGGCACCGCCTGCCGCGCGGGCGCACCATGGTCGAGCGCGTGCATGCGCGACGCTAGGGACCGCCGGCATCCCTCGTCAATGCACAATTCGGTGCGCTGAAGTACACAGAATTTGCGGTCTTTTCCCCACCGGTACGCAAACGCACTCGATATGGATTTGGGTCGGCTTGCCGCGCATATGTGGGGACCTTCACAATGTGGGCACTGCATGGTCAGCACCCGCAGGCGCGCGCTGCCGCAAGCGGCTACGATCGCGCTCGATGTCATCGCCGACATCGGTCTCCGCGACATCCGCTTGAACGACTTCGAACTGCGCATGCACCAGCGCGGTTGCGGCTCGCGCGCCGTCTGCGACGCGCTGAAGGCGTTCGAGCGTCGCGGCTGGTACAAGCTGTCCAGCGGCATGCTGCGCATCTCCGAGGATGCCTTCGAGGCGGCGCGCGACGGCACGGGCCTGCCGACGCGCAAGTCCAGCCGCCCGAAGCGGCGGCGGGTGGTGCCGAACCTCTTCTGATCGCGCTCAGTTCGGGCGCAACACCAGGGTGAGATTGTTGGCGGGCATCTCGACGATCTCGTCGAGCTGCAATCCGCATCGTCGCGCTTCGACAGCCACATCTGCAAGATCGCGAATACCCCACGATGGATCGCGCCGGCGCAGCTGCTCATCGAAAGCGGCGTTCGACACCGCGGTGTGACGCCCGT
>CAYNOF010000935.1:0-1933 GCA_964398335.1 uncultured Rhizobiaceae bacterium | reverse complement strand
GGCGAGCTGCCGATCGGCCGCATGGGCATGCCGCAGGAGATCGCGCCGACCGCGGTCCTGCTGGCGTCGGCGGACGGCGATTTCTACGTCGGGCAGACTCTCTCGCCCAATGGCGGCGATGTCTTCCTCTGAGGCGCCCGTGGTGCTGGTGACCGGCGCGGCCGGCCTGGTCGGCGGCGCCGTGTGGCGCCGCCTTGAAGCTGGCGGCCGGCGCGTCCTGCCGGTCGATCGCAGCCCGCGCGGTGTGGATGCGGAGTCGATCGTCACCTGCGACGTCAACGATATCCACGGCCTGCACGCGCTGGCCGCGCGCCGGCGCATCGCGGGCATCGTGCATTGCGGCGCCTATTCCGGTGCCATGGTGGCGCGCGACAACCCGATCGCGATGGTCCAGGTCAACATCGTCGGCACCGCCAACATCCTCGAGCTGGCGCGCATCCATCACGTCGCCAACACCGTGTTCTGCTCGTCAGCCAGCGTCTATGGCGATACCGGCCCGGGACCGGTGCCGCTGGATGCGCCGTTGCGGCCCACCAGCCTGTACGGCGCCAGCAAGGTCGCCGCCGAGCAGTTGGTGGCGTGCTACGCCCGGCAATATGGTGTCGGCGGCGTGAGCCTGCGCCTGTCCTGGATCTACGGCCCGGGCCGCACCACCGATTGCGTCATCCGCACGATGATCGAGGACGCCCTCGAGCGGCGGCCGACGCGCCTGCCGTACGGCGCCGATTTCCATCGCCAGTTCATCCATGTCGATGACGCCGCCGAAGCGCTGATCGCGGCACTGGATCGGCCGCACCTCGCGGGGCGCACCTATACGGTGACGGGCGACAGCTACGTCACGCTGTCCGAAATCGCCGACATCGTGCGCCGGATCCTGCCGCAGGCTGATATCGAGCTGGCCAAGGGCAAGGATCCGCTCGACGACCGGCAGGAACGCTTCGACATCGCCACCGCGTCGCGCGACCTGCAGTTCTCACCGTCGATCACGCTCGAGCAGGGCATCCGCGGCTATCTCGACTGGATGGTGAACCGCCGATAGGCGGTCACACCACGCAGCCGTGATGGGCTGAGGACACCAGCCGCACATACTTGTCGTGCACCGAGCCCGGGCGGATGCGCGCCGACAGATCGGGCGCCCGCCACTCCTTCATGCGGCGCGCGATCTCGTCGTCAGACAGCTCGACATTCAGCGTGCGCTTCTTCGGATCGATGACGATGGTGTCGCCGTCGCGCACCGCCGCGATCGGGCCGCCGCGCGCGGCCTCGGGCGAGATGTGGCCGATCAGGATGCCGTGCGAGACGCCGGAGAAGCGGCCGTCGGTGATCAGCGCCACGTCCTCGCCCAGGCCGCGGCCCTGAAGCTGGATGGTGAGCATCACCATCTCCGGCATCCCGGGGCCGCCGACCGGGCCGACATTGCGCACGACGATCACGGTGCCGGGCTTGATCTCGCCGGCGCGGATCGCCTTCATCGTGTCGGGCTCGGAGTCGAAGACGCGCGCCGTGCCGCGGAACTCGCCCTTCTCCAGGGTCTTGCCCGACAATTTCAGCACGCAGCTCTCCGGCGCGATATTGCCGCGCAGGACGCTGATGTGGTTGTTCGGCGCCGCGATCGGCTTGCCGACCGGGTAGACGATGTCCTGCTTGCCGATCTGATCGAGCGTCGGCACGTCGGCAAGATTCTCCGCCAGCGTCCTGCCCGTGACCGTCATCACGTCGCCGTGCAGGAAGCCGTTGCGCAGCAGCTCCTTCATCACCACGGGCACGCCGCCGATCGCGTGCAGGCTGGTCATCGCGTACCGGCCGTGCGGCTGCAGGCTGGAGAGCAGCGGGATGCGCTCGCCGACTGCCTGGATGCGCTCTATTGTGATCGGCATTTGTGCCTCGCGCGCAACGGCGAGCAGGTGCAGGTACATGTTGGTCGACCCGCCCA
>CAYNOF010000934.1:0-24379 GCA_964398335.1 uncultured Rhizobiaceae bacterium | reverse complement strand
ACTCCTCGCCGTCATGCGCCACCGGCGCATCGGTCAGCGCCGCATTGCCGTCGCGCAGCATGGTCGCGGAGTCGGCGGACGGCATCGCCTCGACTGGCGCGGGCGCTTCCGGCTCCGGCGCATCGGACGGCGCCGAGCCGTTGAGCTCGGTGAGCAGCGGATTGCGCTCCAGCTCGCCCTCGACATAGGTGGCGAGCTCGATCTGCGAGAGCTGCAGCAGCTTGATCGCCTGCTGCAGCTGCGGCGTCATCACCAGCGACTGGCGCTGGCCCAGCTCCAGGCGCGGCCCGAGCGACATGCGTGCCAGCCCGCTCATAGCCGGAAATCCTTGCCGAGATACGTTTCGATCACGCGCTGGTTGGCGACCAGGTCGCCGGGCGGCCCGGCCGCCAGCACCGCGCCTTCGTGCATGACATAGGCGCGGTCGACCAGCTCCAGGGTCTCGCGCACCTTGTGGTCGGTGATCAGCACGCCGATGCCGCGCTGGCTGAGCACGCCGATCAGCTCGCGCATGTCGGCGACGGCGATCGGATCGACGCCGGCCAGCGGCTCGTCGAGCAGCATGAAATGCGGCCGCGCCGCCAGCGCCCGGGCGATCTCGACGCGCCGCCGTTCGCCGCCCGACAAGGCCGCCGCCGGCGTGTCGCTCAGCCGCTCGAGGTCGAACTCCTCCAGCAGCGCCTCGATCATCGCCTCGCGCTCGGCCCGACCGGGCTCGGTGAGCTCGAGCACGGCGCGCAGGTTGTCGACGACGCTCAGGCCGCGGAACACCGAGGATTCCTGCGGCAGGTAGCCGATGCCCAGCCGAGCGCGGCGGAACATCGGCAGCTTGGTGATGTCGCGGCCGTCGAGCAGGACCGCGCCGGAATCGGCGGAGATCAGGCCGCAGAGGATATGGAAGGTCGTGGTCTTGCCGGCGCCGTTGGGCCCGAGCAGGCCCACCACCTCGCCGCGCCGCACGCTGAGCGACAGGTCGCGCACCACCGGGCGGCGGTTGTAGCGCTTGTCGAGGCGCACCGCTTCCAGCCCGCTGTCGGCCGATACTGCGCGCAGCGTCGGCTCGCCTGCCGATACCGACCGCGCTCGCTTACCCCACAACATCACCACGCCCCCGACATCCCGAGTACTTCGTTATCGTTCACCGGCATGGCGCGCCCTTCGGTACGCCGCCTTTGTCCACCACCACGGTGACCCGTCCGCGCGGCGCCGAGGTCACGCGCATCGAGCCATCCCTGGTGTTGATCTCGGCTTCCGCGCCTTCCAGCCGGTCGCTGCCGCGCGTCAGCTTCACGTCCCCCGAGAGCTGCGCGTCGCCGGTTTGCGGGTTGTAGACGATGCGGTTGGCCTGCACCGTGCCGGAGCACGACGTGACCCGCACATCGCCTTGTGCCTCGACGCGTGCCAGCCGCGTCCGCCCGCGGCCGCCGGTCTCGATCGGCTCGAACTGCAAGGTCAGCACCGCCGCACGCAGCTCTTCGCCGGGACGAATCAGGCGCACGCCGCCGCGCGCCACCACCAGCCGCTGGTCCTCGTGCAGCTCGATGATGTCGGTTGCGGTCAGCCGCGAATCGCCGCTGCTGACGGCCAGCCCCGCGCCGGTGAGGCGGCCGAGATGCTTGTCGGTGTCGTAGATGCCGTGCCCGCCCGTCGCCACCAGATCGCCGCGCGTGATGCGCACGTCGGCCTCGGCCTCGACGCGGAACACCTGGCCGCGCATCGTGCCGTCGTCGCGGTACCAGGCGCGCAGCACACCGGCTGAGATCGAGGTCTGGCCGCGCGTAAGCCGCGCATTGCCGCGCGCGGTGTAGAGCTTCTGCGTCTTGTCCCACTCGAGGCCCTGGTCGGCAGTGACCTCGATGGCGCGGTCGGCCGCCTGCGCGGCGACCAGCCCCGGGACCAGGGCGACGAGCAGGGCGAGCGCGGCGGCGCGCATCTCAGCGTTCCTCCTCGGCCGGCTGCAGCAGCAGCCGCACGCGGCCGGTGAAGATCACGCGCTCGCCATTGCCGCGCACCTCGATGCCCTCTGCGTCGACCTCGCCATCCGGCCCGTCACCGCGGATCGGCCGGTCGCTGGTCATGCTGCCGCCGCGCGGATCGACGCGCAGGCGCTCGGCCACCACGATGTTGCCGCGGTCGTCGCGCGCCGTGACGTGGCCCTCGAAATCCAGATGGCTCTCGCTGCGGTCGAAGCGGCCGGCATCCGACCAGACCTCGATGCGCCGTCCGTTGCGCGCCGTCAGCTCGATGCGTGGCGCCTTCAGGTCGATCACCGTGTCGTCGCGGCCACGCTGGGTGGCCCGCTCGGCGGCCAGGGAATAGGGCCGATCCGTCCGGTCCAGGCCGCTCAGCCGCGGGTGCTCGAGGCTGGCATAGTCTGTGCGACGGTCGGTCAGCGGCGCGCGGCCCACCGGCATGCGCACCACCTCGCCGTCGAGCAACGGCCAGACCAGGCCGGCCATCACGATGAACAGCGCCAGGAAAGGCAGCGCGATCTGGATATGGGTGCTGTAGCGCACCAGGTACGGTAAGGGCGCCGCCGGCCGAGCGACGAAGTGCCGACGCCGCTCATCCCGGCGATCGGCCGGCAGTCTCGCGATGTCTGGGGCACCCGTCCCGCTCATGCCCGCATCTTAGCGGGCGGCGTCATTTCAATGTCAAAGCAATTTTCAAGCCAACTTGTCCCAGGCTTGGGACGAATCTTCTTGCTAATGCGCGAAAATATCCATCTCCGCCCAACCGCCGAGGTCGAGCTGGGCGCGAATCGGCAGGAATCGGAACGCTGCCTCGGCCAAGTGCACGCGCTCTTCGCGCTGCAGCATAGCGTCGAGCTTCGCCTTCAGTTTGTGCAGGTGCAGCACGTCGGCTGCGGCGTAGGCAATCTGCTCATCGGTGAGCGTATCGGCGCCCCAGTCGGAGGATTGCTGCTGCTTGGAGATCTCGACGCCGAGCAGTTCCTTGCACAGATCCTTCAGGCCGTAGCGATCGGTATAGGTGCGCACCAGGCGGGCGGCGATCTTGGTGCAATAGACCGGCTGGGTGACGACGCCGAGATAGAGTTGCATCACGGCGATGTCGAAGCGCGCGAAGTGGAAGACCTTCAGCCGGTTGGGGTCGGCCAGCAGGGCGACGAGGTTGGGCGCGTTGTACTGGCCGCGGGCGAATTGCACGAGATGGGCATCGCCGTTGCCGGATGAGAGTTGCACCACGCACAGCCGGTCGCGGTGCGGGTGCAGCCCCATGGTCTCGGAATCGATGGCGACGACCGGGCCCAGATCAAGGCCGGCCGGCAGATCACCGCGGTGAAGATGGTTTGTCATGGCGGTCGGTGGTGCCCTGGAGAAGACTCGAACTTCCACGCCTCGCGGCACTAGTACCTGAAACTAGCGCGTCTACCAATTCCGCCACCAGGGCACGGACCGCCGACCGAGGCGTGGGGTTAATGGCCGGGCCGCGCGATGTCAACCATTCATCGGTTTTTCGTCCCAAAGACGAACGAGATAGCCGTCAGGATCGCGCAGTTCGGCGCCAAAGCCCCAGAACACCTTCCTGGGCGGATGGCCGTCGCGCGCGCCCCTCGCCGCCATCGCCGGGTAGGCGGCGTGCACGTCGTCGACCTGGAAATAGAGCGCGAAGGCCTCGGGATGATCGGGCACCGGCGCCTCGGCCAGGAAGATCGTGAAATCGTGCTCGTCGCGCACCGCCACCGAGCGGCGGTCGGGCATCTCGAACTCGACCTTCAGCCCCAGCACCTCGACGTACCAGCTTCGCGAGGCCCGCCAGTCGGAGACCGCAAGCGTCAGGTGATCGAATTTCAGCATCGCGGCCCTCCGCGCCCAACTGTTCCGTCACGGCCCGGGCTGTACTATACGCCCGCCATCGGGGCATTCGGCAGCGGGGCGATCCATGGAAATCCGGCAGGTCACGGTCTTCGGCGGCACCGGCGTCATCGGCCGCTATGTCGTGCGCGCGCTGGCCGCCCGCGGCTATCGCGTACGGGTCGCCGTACGCCATCCTTACCTGGCGGATTTCACCAAGCTGGCCGGCGATGTCGGCCAGGTGATGGCGATGCTGACCAACGTGCGCTATCCCGATTCGGTGCGCGCGGCGATCACCGGCAGCCAGGCCGTGGTCAACGCATGCGGCATCCATGTCCAGCGCGGCAAGCAGAAGTTCAAGGCGGTGCACGACGACGGCTCACGCCACATCGCCGAGGCGGCCCGCGACGCCGGCGTGGCGCGCGTGATCCACATTTCGGGGCTTGGCGCCGACAACCAGCGCCCGGGCAACCGCTTCATCGCGTCGAAGGCGATGGCCGAGCACCAGATGAACCGCGCCTTCCCGAACGTGACCATCCTGCGGCCCAGCGTGGTGTTCTGCCCCGAGGACAAGTTCTTCAATCGCCTGGCATTGACCGCACGCATGCTGCCGCTGGTGCCGGTGTTCAACGGCGGCACGGCGCGCTTCCAGCCGGTGCATGCCGGCGACATCGCCGAGGCCGTGGCGCGGTGCCTGGCCGAGGAGCGCACGCAGTTCGGCGTCTTCGAGCTGGGCGGGCCGGCGATCTACACCTATCGCGAGCTGGTCGAGCTCACCTTGCGCATGACCGACCTGAAGCGCCGCATCATCAGCCTGCCGGCCTTCCCGGTGCGCGTCGGCGCCTTCTTCGCCGAGTTCCTGCCCAACCCGCCGATCACCCGCGACCAGCTCGACCTGCTGCTGCGCGACAACGTCGTGCGCGCGGGCAGCCAGGGTTTCGCCGAGCTCGGCATCCAGCCGCGCACCGCCGAGGCGATCCTGCCGATGTATCTCGACCGCTACCGCCCCGGCGGCCGCTACGACATCGCGGCGCCGGCGTGAGCGGACGCATCGAGGTCGAGCGCGACGGATCAGTCGCGATCATCCGCTTCGACAACCCGCCGCTGGGCTATCTCGACGCGACGATGGTCGACGGCCTCGACATCGCCACCGCCGAGCTGGAAGCCGATGCCGCCGTGCGCGCCATCGTGCTGACGGGCAAGCTGCCCGATGTCTTCGTTCGCCACTACGACGTCGCCGAGCTTTTGGCGCTGGCCGAGGCGTTGCGCGCCAAGGGCCGCACCTTCAGCGATGCCAGGCTGATGCCGCCGCGCAGGATCGACGCCGTCACCGAACGCTGCGAGACCATGGACAAGGTGGTGATCGCGGCGATCAACGGCACGGCGATGGGCGGCGGCTTCGAGCTCTGCCTGGGCTGCGACATCCGCATCGCCCAGCGCGGCCCCTACTCGTTGGGCCAGCCCGAGATCAACATCGGCATTCTCGCCGGCGCCGGCGGCACGCAGCGCCTGGCCCGCCTGATCGGCACCGCCCGCGCGCTGGAGATGTCGCTGCGCGGCCGCACGCTCGGCCCCGACGAGGCCGCACAGATCGGCATGGTACACGAGGCGGTCGACGGCTCGGCGCTCGAACGCGCGTTGGTCATCGCCCGGGAATGCGCGCGCAAGTCGCCGCTGGCGGTGAAGCATATCAAGCGCCTGGTGCGCGGCGCCAACACCATGCCGCTCAACGATGGACTGGCGCTGGAGCGCACCCTGTTCCTCGACCTGCTGGTTTCGGATCGCGCCGTGACGCTGATGAAGCGCATGGTCGAGGGCAACCAGGACATCCGCGCCGTCGACGAGGCGTAGTCCTTGGCGCGCGCGGCACGACCAGATTTCAGCGCCCGCCAGCTCGAGGCCGTCCTGGCGCTCGTCGAATACGGCAGCTTCGTCGCGGCCGCGGCCCGGTTACGGCAATCGCAGCCGGCCCTGACGCGATCGATCCAGCGCCTGGAGACACAGCTCGGTGTCCGGCTGTTCGACCGCAGCACGCGGCGCGTCCAGGTGACGTCGGCTGGGCGCGAGTTCGCCGCCGTGGC
The DNA here is from genome assembly GCA_964398335.1 of uncultured Rhizobiaceae bacterium. Lineage (GTDB taxonomy): Bacteria > Pseudomonadota > Alphaproteobacteria > Reyranellales > Reyranellaceae > JAFAZJ01. The sequence goes on along the minus strand of CAYNOF010000934.1, from coordinate 18,483 downwards.
CGAGCGCATGCTGAACGACCTCGACATCACCGTTCACAGCGTGCGCGAAGTCGCCAGCGAGCGCCGAGGCCTGATCGTCATTTCCTGCGTGATGTCGGTCGCGGGCGGGCAGTTGCCCAGGATCATCGCCGCCTATCGCGGCGACCGCCCGGGCGTCGAGATCCATATCCGCGAAGGCGTCTACGGCTCGATTCTCGACGACGTGCGCAGCGGCGTCGCCGATTTCGCCATCAGCTACATCGACGAGCTGCCCGATTTCGCCGTCGGCACGCCGCTCGGCCGGCAGACCTTCCACGCCGTCGTGCCCGTGGGCCACAAGCTCGCCAAGCGACGCGGCGTCGATCTGGCGGAACTGACCCAGTATCCCGTGGTTGCCCTGCCCACCGAATCGCGGACGCGCCGCACCATCGATGCCGCGGCAGTCACCTCCGGCCTGCATCTCCAGCAGCGGGTCATGGCAAACCAGATCGGCACGCTGCTGGCGCTGGTCCGCGCGGGCGTCGGCGTCGCTGTCGTGCCGAGCGGCGTCACGCAAGGGCCGCTGATGGAGGGGCTGAAATTCATCCCGCTGTCCGAACCGCGGCTGATCCGCCGGCTCGGCATCATCACGTTGCGTGAGCGCGAGCCGACGCCGGCCGCTTCCGGCTTCATGAGCCTGCTGCGCCGGCTATGGCCCAAATCCCATTGATGCGCCATACGCAACAATTCTGTCTATCAAGTTGAACTTGGCATAGGCGCCCGGTCGACTATTTTTGCCGGAGGAGCCCACGGTGCAGCTTACGTCTCGCATTCATGAAGCGGCCGACATCGGCGCCGTTCAGGAGTTGTATCACTCCAACGGCTGGACCGATGGCCTGCCGATCGTGCCGCCGACCGAGGACGCGGTGCGCGCCTGCCTCGAGCGCGTGATGATGATGCCCGACCAGCTGATCGGCATCGAGCCGGTGCGCGAGCTGCCGATCACGGCGGAGAAGCTGGCGATCAACGCCGTGATGGCCGGCTGCCTGCCGATGCACTTCCCCGTCGTCGTCACCGCCTGGATGGCGATGATGCGCGAGGAGTTCCTGATGCATGGCGCCACGGCCAGCACCGGCGGCTGTGCCGTGCTTGTCGTGATCAACGGCCCGATCCGCGAGGAGATCGGCGCCCTGGGCAGCTTCAACGCCCTGGGCAACAGCGATCGCGCCACGGCGGTGATCGGTCGTGCCATCCGGCTCTGCCTGATCAACCTGATGGACGTGCGCCCCGGCGCGATCGACCGCTCGACGCTCGGCCATCCCGGCAAATACAGCTATTGCGTCGCCGAGGACGAGGACGATCTCGCCTGGACGACGCTGGCCGAGCAGCGCGGCCTGCCGCGCGAGGCCTCGGCGGTGACCGTGATGGCCGCCGGCGCGCCCAGGCAGATCATGAACGAGTGGACGACCAGGCCCGAGGAGATCCTCGAGACCTTCGCCGCCGAGATGCGCGCCAACCTCAGGCACTACTCGATCCACCCCGGCAACTACGCGCTGATCATCCCCAGGCAGCTGCGCGAGCATCTGCAGGCGGCGAAATGGAGCAAGAGCGACATCGCCGCCTTCATCCACGAGCGCGCGCGCATCCATCGCCGCGAATGGGCCGACGTCGGCAAGGGCAACGTCGTGCGCGACCGCGGCGACAGCGTCTATCCGGCGATGCAGTCGGCCGACCAGCTCCTCGTCATCGCCGCCGGCGGCCCGGCCGGCGGTTTCGGCGCCGTGATCCCGCCCTGGCTCGGCGACAAGAGCCACGCCGTCACCCTGCCGATCGGCGCCTGCGTCGATTGCGAGCCGCCGCCGTCAGTCAAGGGAAGCGTCCCATGATCTTCCGCGTCCTCGATCCCACGCCCGAGAAGACCGCGCCGCTGGGCCAGAAGGCACCACGTCTCGACACCCTGCGCGGCAAGACGGTGGGCTTCATCTCCAACGGCAAGGAAGGGACCAAGGCCTTCTTCGCCCACATGGAGGACGTGCTGCGCAAGGAGTACGGCGTCGCCAATGTCGTGTTGCGCACCAAGCCCAACTACAGCGCGCCGGCGCCCTCGCCCATCGTTGGCGAGATCAGGAGCTGGGATGCGGTGATCTCGGGCATAGGCGATTGAGGCTCCTGCTCATCGTGCAGTCTGCACGACGCTGTCTCCGCTGAGCGCGAAGGCGTGCCTGCCTTCGGCGTGATGACCACCAACTTCGTCAGCGCCGCCGAGCTGATGGCAAAGGTGCTGGGCATGCCGGGCTACGCCTTCGCCATCATCGACCACCCCGTCAGCAGCGCCACCGATGCCGGCCTGCGCGAGCGCGCCATCGCGGCGCTCAAGCAGGGCAGCCTCCTCCTGGTGAAACAGCCGACCTGAGCCCGGCGCACGAACGTCGCGGCACGCGATTGCGCAAGCACGCCGGATGCTCGATCATGGCTTGCATCGCTCGGGGGCGGGCATGGCGAAATACTACGATGCCAATGGTGTGACGACGTTTCAGCCAACAGGCATGAGCGGCCATCGCAGTGCCTGGCTCATCGACACGGTACCGGCTCAGTTGAATCAGTCGGGCGAGCGGCTGCAGCTCGACAGGCAAGGCCCCGGCGTCGAGGTCGTCCACGCCGGCAATCATTCGACGGTGGATTTCACCCAGCACACGCACATCTTCACGCGCGGTCTCTTCAACTGCTTCGCCGTCTGCGCTGTCTGGAACAGAAACGGCCAGGGCATCTATCAGAATGGCTTCCTGGCTCACGTCAGTTCGCCCGGGCCACCGAACGGACAACCGCCGGCCTATTTCCAGATTTGCGTGCAGAACATCCCGAACAACGCCTATGTCGCGTGCGGCGTCGGCAACCGCCTGTGGGGAGCGCGCATCGCCGCCACGATCAACCAGCAGGGCGTCCCTCAAAACAACATCTGGATCTATTACCGGCCCAACAACGACAATCAGGTCGGCTTTGGCGTCAACAAGTACGGCCGGTTCGGAGAGGTCTTTTGACAGGCATGACCGGCCTGGGCTGCCGGCAGACGCACCGCTGAAGCAGGCGGCGCGCTGCCGCTGAGATCGCAACCAGCGCCGCAGACCGGAACGACCAGCCGCGACTCGAAAGCTCGACGCCATCTCGTCAACGCTGGCGCGTCCGTGGCGCAAGCGTTCGCTGCTGTTCGTCGATCAGCGACGCGGCCATGATCCCCGCCTCTGACGGAGAGGAAAAGAGCATGGGCGTGTGGCGGTGTGGCGTGGCCCTGTTGGCCGCGTTGATGGGACTCTCGGCGACGCAGGCGCTGGCGCAGAAGCCCGGCGGCACGCTGCGCATTCAGCTCGCCGATACGCCGCCCAGCCCCTCGCTGCATGAGGAGATCACGGTCTCGGTCGCCGTGCCGTTCATGGCCGTGTTCAACAACCTGGTGATCTTCGACCAGTCGGTCGCGCGCAATACTTTCGACAGCATCCGGCCGGAGCTCGCGACCGCGTGGAAGACCAGCGACGACGGCAAGCAGCTCACCTTCACCCTGCGTCAAGGCGTGAAGTGGCATGACGGCAAGCCGTTCACCGCGGCGGACGTGCGCTGCACCTTCGACCTCCTGATGGAGAAGGGCGAGGCGAAGTTCCGGCGCAATCCGCGCGGCATCTGGTACGAGAACGTCGAGAAGGTCACCGCCAACGGCGATTTCGAGGTCACGCTGCACCTCAAGCAGCCGCAGCCCTCGCTGCTGGCGCTGCTCGCCGCCGGCTTCTCGGCGATCTATCCCTGCCACGTGACGCCGGCGCAGATGCGCCGCACTCCGAGCGGCACCGGTCCGTTCAAGTTCGTCGAGCTGCGCAACAACGAACGCGTGCGGCTGGAGAAGAACCCCGACTACTGGAAACCCGGCCGGCCCTATCTCGACGCCATCGAGTATTCGATCATCGCCGACCGCTCGACGCGCATGCTGTCCTTCATCGCCGGGAAGTTCGACATGACCTTCCCGACCGACGTCACCGTGCCGCTGCTCAAGGACCTGCAGAAGCAGGTGCCGGCGGCGCAATGCACGCTGCGGCCGCTGGGCGCCAGCTACAATTTGATCATCAACCGCGACGCGGCGCCGTTCAACGACCCGCGCGCCCGCATGGCGCTGGCCTATGCGCTCGACCGCAAGTCGTTCGCCGCCATCGTCAGCGAAGGTGCCGACATCCTCGGCGGCTCGATGCTGCCGCCGCCAGCCGGCGTCTGGGGCGTGGGTACCGACGCGCTGAAGGACCTGCCGGGCTATGGCGACGACGTCGAGGCCTCGCGCGAGAAAGGCCGCACGCTGATGCGCGAGGCGGGCTACGGCCCCGACAAGCGGCTGAAGATCAAGGTCAGCACGCGCAACGTCGCCTCCTATCGCGACCTCGCGGTGATCCTGATCGACCAGCTGCGCAGCATCTACATCGACGGTGAGCTCGAGGTGATCGACAGCGCCGTCTATTTCAACCGCATGTACCAGAAGACCTACACCATCGCGCTCAACGCCACCGGCAGCTCGGTCGACGATCCCGACCAGCATTTCGCCGAGAACTACGGCTGTGGCGCGCCGCGCAACTTCAACGGCTACTGCGATCCGAAGCTCGCGGAGATGATCGCCGCGCAGTCGCGCGAGCGCGACATCGAGAAGCGCCGTGCCCTGGTGCGCGACATCGAGCGCAAGCTCGCGGGCGACGTCATCCGGCCGATCGTCAACCACAGCGTCGCCGCGGGCTGCTGGCAGCCCCAGGTCAAGGGCCTGACCATCATGGTCAACAGCATCTACAACGGCTGGCGCTTCGACGAGATCTGGCTCGACAAATGACCTATTTGGCGAACACCGCCCCCTCGACGACCTGCGGGGTCAGCATGGTCAGCTCGAGCTTGGTCCAACCGTAGGATTGCGGCACCGGGTTATTCGGGTCCCCCAGCCTGTCGGCCAAATCCTGGCGAACCGGGGCTTGCTGAAGCCATCTCGCGAGATCGAGGGTGACAGTCTCCTGCAGGAGGGGAGGGCCGCTCGGATCTATGTTGGCTGTCTTCATTCTCTTCGGCCGACCGCCCCCCGTGACCTTCTCGTTGTGCTCTCTGACCGAGCGGTTGGCCTCCGCCACCTGTGCCGCGTATTTGCCGTGTTCCTTGCGCACGAAGTCCTTGATCATCATCTGGCGCCAGTAGTTGCGATCGATGTCGGGCATGCTGTCGACGGTCGCATCGAGCACCGAGCGCGCATTGGGCAGGGCAGCGAACAGCGCGGCGACCTGGGTATCCTTGCCGCTGTCGTCGGCGGCGAAGTAGTCGGCAATGTTCACCATGCCCGAGGCCCAGTTGTTGGCCACCGTCCATACCTGGAACCGCACCGGGATGCGCGGCTCCTCCCAGTGCATGAGCATGCGGCCGTGGACGTTGAACTCCCATGACTGATCGTCGTACAGCTTTGCGAACGGACCATCGCCATAGGTGAGCTGGGCGAGGAAGACATCGCAGTGCTCGATTGCGGCGTAGACGGCGTTTTCCATGTTCCGCCAGGCACCACCCGGAACGCCCTGCCACTTCTCGTATTGCGGAACGATGTTGGCGGAGTCGTCCCAGCCACCCAGCTCCAACGCCATGACATGGCCGTACGCGAACGGCGTGTAGCCGCAATTGAACTCGCTGAGGCAGGCCGGCGGACTGGGACGACCCTTCGTCGTCTGCTTGAAGATCCGACCGACGACCCAGCGGGCGGTCTGCTTGCCGGACACGGTGATGGTGTGAACGAAGCAGTTGGGCGCGTTTTGCGTCAGGCCGTTGCCGGACAGCGGCATGGCGAACTCCATCGGCAACTCTTCGTCGGCGATCACCGCCGCTCGCGAGGCTTACTCTACTAGGGCGCGAGGTGGATTGTCAGCGACATCGGCGACCACGGCGGCGGCTGGCCGCTACTTCTTCGGCGCCGTCGGCCTCGGCGGTGGCGCCTGCGGTGGCTTCGCGGGCGCCGCGCTCTGCAGCGCATCCTTGGCGCGCTTGCCGAGATCGCTGCTTTCGCCGGTCAGTGCGATCACGCGCTTGAGGTCGGCGTCGGAGCCGGCGCGGTCGTTGCGCAGGCGGCGCGCGAGGCCGCGTTCGAGCAGCGCGTCGGGATAGTCCTTCTCCAGCTTCAGCGCCGCCTCGGCATCGGCCAGCGCCTTCGCCGCATCGCCGGCGTTGCGCCAGGCCGCGGCGCGCAGCACCAGCACGTCGGGGCGATTGGGCGACAGATCGAGCGCGCGCGACAGGTCGGACGCCGCCTCGCGCCAGGCCGAGACCGCGGCGAAGGTGATGCTGCGGTCGACCCAGATATCGGCGTTGCGCGGATCGAGCAGGATGGCGGCGTTCTGCATCGACAACGCCTTCTCGCCCAGGCGCGCGGCCTGGTAGGCCTGGCCGGCCTGGGCGAACACCTCGGCGCGCAATTGCGCGCTTTGGCCGGTCATCTCGCGGCCCAGCCGCTCCAGCTCCGTGCCGGCCTCGACGAATTGGCCCAGGCCGTAGAGCGCGATCGCCGCACAGTGGCGTGCCGCGAGGCCGCCGCCTTCCTTGTACCATTCCTGCGCGCGGTTCAGCGCCCTGACCGGCTCGGCGCGCGCCTGGGCCATGCAGGCGCTGTAGCGCTTGGCCGGGTCGGTCGCCAATCCCTGCGCCCAGGTGGGCAGGGCAAGCGACAGGACAAGAACCATCGGAGCGAGGCGCGCGATCATCGCCGCACACTTGCGCCAGGACGAAGCGGCGGGCAAGGGTGACGCATGACGCATCGCCTGCTTTGCTTCGGCCTCGGCTACAGCGCGCGCCATCTCGCCGAACGGCTGCGGCGGCGCGGCTTCACCATCGTCGGCACCTCGCGCACGCCCTCGGGCGACGCCGGCGTCGAGCCGCTGCTGTTCGACGGTCAGCAGCCGCTTGCTGCAGAAGCATTCGCCGGCATCACCCACGTGCTGTCCTCGGTTCCCCCCGACCGCGACGGCGATCCGGCGTTGCGCCTGCATCGCGACTGGCTCGACGCTCATGGGCGCGATCTCGCCTGGGTCGGCTATCTGTCGACCACCGGCGTCTACGGCGACACCCAAGGCGGATGGGTCGACGAAACCTCACCGCTCTCCCCCTCCAACGACCGCTCGCGATGGCGCGTTCTCGCCGAGCAACAGTGGCTGGGATTGTGGCAGCGCCACGGCGTGCCGGTTCACATCTTCCGTCTGCCCGGCATCTACGGCCCCCGCCGCAGCGCCATCGACCAGGTGCGTGCGGGAACGGCGCGGCGCATCGACAAGCCCGGCCAGGTCTTCTCGCGCATCCATGTCGAGGACATCGCCGCGACGCTCGAGGCCTCGATCGACCGGCCGCGCGGCGGCGCGATCTACAACGTCGCCGACGACGAGCCGGCGGCCAACGCCGAGGTGATCGCCTGCGCCTTCGAGCTGCTGGGCAAGCCAGTGCCGCCGGCGATCCCCTACGACCAGATCGCGCCCTCGATGAGCCCCATGGCGCGCTCGTTCTATGCCGACAGTCGGCGCGTGCGGAACACGCGGATCAAGCAGGAGCTGGGCGTACGGCTTGCGTATCCGACCTTTCGCGAAGGGCTGCGCGCGATCCTCGCCGCCGGCTAGGCGGCGCGTTTGCACATCGCCTCGACGACCGCGAGCAGGCGATCGATGTCGGGCGGCGTCGACAGGCGGTGGTCGCCATCCTTGGTCAGGGTGAAGGCGATGTCGGGCGACTCGATGTGGTTGAGCAGCCGCTGCGAGAGGTCCCACGGCACGTCGGGATCCTTCATCCCATGGAACAGATGCACCGGGCAGTCGAGCTTCAGCGGCGCGGTGAGCACGAGGTGATGGCGGCCCTCCTCGATCAGCTTGCGGGTCAGGATGGTGGGCTCGGGCGAGTACTGGCTGGGGCGCACCAGCCGGCCATCGCGCTCCAGCGCCGCGCGGTCCTCGGGCGAGAGATTGGCCAGCAGCAGCTTCTCGGTGAAATCGGGGGCGGCGGCGATGCCGATCCAGCCGGCGACGCGCGCGCCCAGACGCCTGGCCGCCAGCAGCGACAGCCAACCGCCCATGCTCGAGCCGATCAGCACGACCTTGCCGCGCGCGGCCGCCTCGATCACCGCCAGCGAATCGTCAAGCCACATTCCGATCGTGCCGTCTGTGAAATTGCCGCCCGACTGGCCGTGGCCGGAATAGTCGAAGCGCACATAGGACTGGCCGATGCGGCGCGCCCAGGCGTCGAGCGATGTCGCCTTGGTGCCGGTCATGTCGGAGCGGAAGCCGCCGAAGAAAATGACTGTGGGCAACTGGCCGGCGACGACGTGGTACGCGATTGTCGTGCCATCGGAGCGTGTTAGTGTTTGCGGATGGTCGCTGTCGTTCGTCACGGCTTCATTCTTCCACGCGATGATCGAAACGGGCGAGCACGCCCGTGAAGGACGTTCCTACCACCTCCGCCATGACGACGGCGAGCCGCCCGCCCGGCGTGCTGCAGCTCGTGCCGGCGCTCGATCGCGGCGGCATCGCGCGCGCGGCGATCGACACCGCGGCGGCGCTGGTCGCCGCCGGCGGCAAGGCGCTGATCGCCGGCGGCGGCCAGGCGATGGCCGGCGAGTTGCGGCGACTGAAGATCACGCATCTCGATGTCGCGCTCGACGCCGACGGCCTGGTCGCCGCCTATGCCGGCCTGCGCCGCCTGCGCGAGGCGATGGCGGGACACGACATCGACATCATCCATTCGCGCTCGCCGGCGACGGCATGGATGGCCCGACGCCTGGCGCGTGAGCATCACAAACGTTTCATCGCCACCGCCCACGCGCCCAGCGGCGCCGGCACCTGGACGCATCGCTGGCTCGACGAGGCGCAAGCGGCAGCCGGGCACGTCATCGCGGTGTCGGACCACGTCGCGATGGACTTGCGCCAGCGCCACCGCGTACCCGATTCGCGGCTGACCATCATCCGTCCCGGGATCCACCTCGATCGCTTCGATCCCGCAACCGTGCGGCCCGACCGCGTGATCCGGCTGGCAACGCAGTGGCGGCTACCCGACGACCGGCGCATCGTGCTGTTCCCGGCGCGCTTGACCGAGGATCGCGGCCAGGCGCGGCTGGTCGACGCCTTGCGCGAGCTCAATCGCGACGACGTCCATTGCCTGTTCCTCGGTGCCGAGACGCCGGCCACCGCCTTCGAGCGCCGCCTGCAGGCGCTGATCGAGGCCAAGGGCCTGGGCGGCCGCGCCGGCATCGCGCCCTACTGCGAGGACATGCCGGCGGCCTACATGCTGGCCGTTGTCGTGGTCGCCGGCGGCGACCGCGAGGGCTTCAGCCGCATCATCGCCGAGGCGCAGGCGATGGGCCGGCCCGCGGTCTGCGATGCCGCCGGCGGCGCGGTCGAAGCGATGCTCGCCTCCGTCACCGGCTGGAGTGCGCCGCCGGGCGTCACCGCAGCCTTCGCCCGCAGCCTCGAGCGCGCCCTGTCGCTGAACGAGGCCGACCGGACGGCCCTCGCCGCGCGTGCCCGCGCCCATATTCGCGAGCGCTTCGGCGTCGAGCGCATGGCACGCGAGACCCTGGCGCTTTATGCCGAAATGACGGCCGCTGCCGTGGCGGCCTGAGCAGCGATGACCGACAGGCACCTGTCGCTGCGCCTGCAGAGCCTTCGCGACGTCCCTGAAGCAGTCTGGACCCGCACCGGGCTCGAAACCCTTGTCCTGTCGGAGAACGAGCTGGCGGCGGTACCTGACAGCGTCGGCCGCCTGAAACGGCTGCGCATGCTCGATCTCGGTCACAACCAGCTCACGAGCCTGCCTGAGGCGCTGGGCGAGCTCGATGGTCTGACCGACTTCCTCTATCTCCACAACAACCGCCTGAGCGATCTGCCGGCCTCCCTCGCGCGGCTGACCCGCTTGCGCTACCTGAACATCAGCGAGAACGCGTTCGACGCGCTGCCCGAGGCGGTGACCGGCATGGCGGGCCTGGTCGAGTTGCGCGTGACCGACAATCGCCTGACATCGCTGCCGCCAACGATTGGCCGGCTGGCCCGGCTGCGCGAGCTGCACCTGCGCAACAACCGGCTGACGAGCTTGCCCGACGCGGTCGGCGCCTTGCGCGAGCTGCGCCAGCTCGACCTGCGCGGCAACCCGCTGACCCGCCTGCCCGCAGCGCTCGCCGGGCTGCCTCGGCTGGAGAAGATCGATCTGCGCTGGGTGACCACACTTGAGGTGCCGAACTGGTTTGCCGATCTCGAGGCGCGCGGCTGCCTGATCTATCGCTGAGGATTGGCCTGCGACAGCTTGACAGCGCTGGGGGCCGTCAGTACCTCCATGCCCATGATCGACTTTGACCGAGCCTTTGCGCGCCCGCGGGGTGCGCACCGTCGAACGTCGACCGTCCGAACTTGAGGCGGCCGGACCCCTTGGCGCGTCCAGGGGAAAGACCGGCCTGACGCGCATCTCCTTGAGACGGCGCGTTTTTCCAGGGGTGATGCCATCCGGCACGCCCGTATCCGTGCCTCCGTTCCCCGAGTTCATCCCATGATCAATCTCTCTTTGCCGGATGGCAGTATCCGGTCGTTTGACAAACCCGTGTCCGGCGCCGAGCTCGCCGCCAGCATCGGTCCCGGCCTCGCCAAATCGGCGCTGGCGGTGAAGGTCGATGGCGAGATGCGCGACCTTGGCCGGCCGATCGAACGCGACGCCAGGGTCTCCATCGTCACGGCGAAGGACCCCGACGCGCTGGAATTGCTGCGCCACGACGCCGCCCATGTGCTCGCCCAGGCGGTACAGGAGCTCTACCCCGGCACGCAGATCACATTCGGTCCGGCGACGGAGAACGGCTTCTATTACGACTTCGCGCGCGCCGAGCCGTTCACACCAGAGGATTTCGACAAGATCGAGAAGCGGATGGCGGAGATCGTCGACCGCGACCTGCCGATCGAACGCGAGGTCTGGGACCGCGCCAGGCTGAAGAAGTTCTTCATCGACCACGGCGAGAGCTTCAAGGCGGAGTGGTCCGAGGAGCTGCCGGGCAACGAGGAGATCACGGTCTATCGCCAGGGCACGTGGCAGGACATGTGCAAAGGCCCGCATCTGCCTTCCACGGGCAAGCTCGGCAAGGCGTTCAAGCTGATGCGCGTGTCGGGCGCCTATTGGCGCGGCGATGCCAAGAACGCCCAGCTGCAGCGCATCTACGGCACGATCTTCTTCAGCGACAAGGAGCTGAAGGCCTACCTGACGCAGCTCGAGGAAGCCGAGAAGCGCGACCATCGCCGCATCGCCAGGGAGATGGGCCTCTTCCACCAGCAGGAAGAAGCCGCCGGCATGGTGTTCTGGCACCCCAAGGGCTGGCAGCTCTGGCGCACGCTGGAGCAATTCCTGCGCAAGCGCCTCGACGCCGGCGGCTATGTCGAGGTCAAGACACCGCAGCTCGTCGACCGCCGTCTCTGGGAGGCCTCGGGCCACTGGGAGAAGTTCCGCGAGAACATGTACATCTCGGAGAACGAGGACGGCCTGCGCGACTACATCGCCAACCCGGCCGAACGCGTCTTTGCGCTCAAGCCCATGAACTGCCCGTGCCACGTGCAGATCTTCAACCAGGGCCTCAAGAGCTACCGCGACCTGCCGCTGCGCCTGGCCGAGTTCGGCTCGTGCCATCGCTTCGAGCCGGCCGGCGCGCTGCACGGCATCCTGCGCGTGCGCAACTTCACGCAGGACGACGCGCACATCTTCTGCACCGAGAAGCAGATCGAGGCGGAGACGATCAAGTTCTGCGACCTGCTGCGCGGCATCTATCGCGACCTCGGCTTCCCCGACTTCTTCGTGAAGTTCTCCGACCGCCCGCCGGTGCGCGCCGGCAGCGACGCGGTGTGGGACCAGGCCGAGACGGCGCTGCGCGACGCCTCGAAGGCCGCCGGCATCGACCTGATCCTCAATCCCGGCGAGGGCGCGTTCTATGGCCCGAAGCTGGAGTTCGTGCTGCGCGACGCCATCGGCCGCGACTGGCAGTGCGGCACGCTGCAGGTCGATTTCGTCGTGCCCGGCCGACTGGGCGCCTCGTATGTCGGCGAGGACGGCGCGCGACACGTGCCTGTCATGCTGCATCGCGCCATCTTCGGCTCGATGGAGCGCATGATCGGTATCCTGATCGAGCATTACGCCGGACGCTTCCCGTTGTGGATGGCGCCGACGCAAGCGGTGGTATGTACGATCGTCAGCGACGCCGATGGGTATGCGAAGGAAGTCCAGGCGGCGCTGGTCGGAGCCGGGTTGCGGGTCGAGACCGATCTGCGCAACGAGAAGATCAACTACAAGGTCCGCGAGCATTCGCTGGCCAAGACGCCGGTGCTGATCGCCGTCGGCAACCGCGATGTCGAAGCACGCACAGTTTCCATCCGTCGTCTGGGCAGCGACAAGCAGGAAACCCTTGCGCTGGCGGATGCCGTCCATAGATTGAAGGAGGAGGCGCGCGCTCCGCAGTAGCGGGCGCGTGCCATGCAATGGGCCGCCGGTGCCCAACCACCGGCGGCAACCCACGATGGAGATGCGACAATAGCCAGGCCGATGCAACAATCCGCGCCCACCCGCGATGGGCCGCGTGTGAACAGGGAAATCCGGGCCCAGCGGGTCCGACTGATCAACGAGCTCGGCGAGATGGTGGGCGTGCTCGACGTCCGCGAGGCCGAGGAGATGGCGATGGAAGCCGGTCTCGACCTGATCGAGATCTCGCCCAACGCCGATCCGCCGGTATGCAAGATCGGCGATTACGGCAAGTACAAGTACGAGGCACAGAAGAAGGCCAACGAGGCGCGCAAGAAGCAGAAGGTCATCGAGGTCAAGGAGATCAAGCTCCGGCCCGGCATCGACGACCACGATTACGACGTCAAGATGCGCCAGATGCGCCAGTTCCTCGAGGAAGGCGACAAGGTCAAGGTCACGCTGCGGTTCCGCGGGCGCGAGATGGCGCACCAGGATCTCGGCGTGAAGGTGCTCGAACGCGTGCGCGACGAGCTCGCCGATCTGTCGAAGATCGAGACCTATCCCCGGCTCGAGGGCCGGCAGATGGTGATGGTCCTGACCACCAAATAGCGCTCTGCGCCGAAAGGCGCCGGAATGGCCGGCGCCTTCCAGGCCGAATCATCAGACGACCTTCAGCCGCACGTCGACGTTGCCGCGGGTGGCGTTCGAGTACGGGCACACTTGGTGGGCCTTCTCGACCAGCTCCTGCGCCTCGGCCGGCGCCAGGCCGGGCAGCGACACCGCCAGGTCGATGTCGAGACCGAAGCCACCCCCGGAGCGCGGCCCGATGCCGACCGACGCGGTGACCTTGGTGTCGGCCGGGACCTTGCGGCCGGCAACCGCCTTCATGGCACCGATGAAGCAGGCGGCATAGCCGGCCGCGAAGAGCTCTTCCGGGTTGTTACCCGGGCCGCCGGCGCCGCCCAGCTCCTTGGGCGTGGCCAGCTTGACGGCGAAGCTGCCGCTTTCGGTGGCGGCCTGGCCATCGCGACCGCCAGTGGCGGTGGCGGAGGTACGATACAGGACCTTGACGGACATGAGACATCTCCTTGGGCGGAAGTGATGGGGTATAGGTATCGCGATAATTAATTGTGTGCAATTAGATTGTCCATCACTTATAGGTGATTGAGGCATGCACAATCGAATGATGAACGATTGATTGGGGGGTGACATATTTGCGTCATGGCTACTCCGTCTCTTCTCAACCTGTCCGACCAGATGTGCTTCGCCATCTATTCGACGGCGCATGCGCTGAACCGGGTCTACAAACCTCTGCTGGAGCCCCTGGGGCTGACCTATCCGCAGTATCTGGTGATGCTGGTCCTGTGGGAGGCCGACGGGCTGACGGTGAAGGAGATCGGCCAGAGGCTGCGTCTCGATTCGGGGACGCTGACCCCCCTGCTGAAGCGGCTGCAGGCGGCTGGTCTCGTACGCCGCGAGCGCGACACCACCGACGAGCGGCAGGTCCGCATCGGCCTGACCGACCAGGGACGGGCGCTGCGCGAAAAGGCCGAGGCCGTGCCGCATGGCCTGCTTGAAGCGACCGGCTGCTCGGCCGAGGAGGCGGCGACCTTGCGGACCCTGTTCGTGCGGTTGCGCGACCGGCTCGACAAGGCGTCCTGAGTCCGTCCGGGCGCCTTGCGCGCCTAACCCCGCCTCTGTATAACCCCGCGTCCTTTCGGACGGCCTGGCGTAAAGGGCATGCCATGGCGGTTCGGAAACATCCCGCCGACGCGATCGTCGGCAGCGCCCCTCAGGGGGCGCTAACTATTTGAACGAGGATGCAAATGCCCAAAATGAAGACGAAGAGCGCTGCCAAGAAGCGCTTCTCGCTGACGGCCACCGGCAAGGTGAAGATCCCGGTCGCCGGCAAGCGTCACGGCATGCGCAAGCGGACCAACCGCTTCCTGCGCCAGGCCAGCGGCACGGTGGTCGCCTTCGAAGGCGACGCGCGCAAGATCAAGCGCAACTTCCTGCCCAACGGCTGAGCGGAGGACACCCACCATGGCACGCGTCAAACGGGGCGTTACCGCCCGCGCCGCCCACAAGAAGGTTCTCGATCTCGCCAAGGGCTATCGGGGCCGCTCCAAGAACGTCTTCCGCGCCGCCGTCGAGAAGGTCGAGAAGGGCCTTCAGTATGCGTATCGGGATCGCCGCGCGAAGAAGCGGAATTTCCGCGCGCTGTGGATCCAGCGCCTCAACGCCGCGGTGCGCGAGCACGGCATGACCTACTCGCAGTTCATCCACGGCGCGCAGAAGGCCGGCATCGAGCTCGACCGCAAGGTGATGTCCGACATCGCCGCGCAGGAACCCGAGGCGTTTAAGGCCCTGGTCGAACAAGCCCGGGCCGCGCTCTAAACCTCGTTCCCGGCATTCGCCGGGCCCATCCGAAGCGAAGGGGAGCGCCGGGCGACCGGCCTCCCCTTTTGTTGTCCTGACCTCAGCGCATTGAGGATCCTTCCATGGACGATCTCTCCACCATCCGCGAGGAGACGCTGGCCGCCATCGGCGCCGCCGGCGATCTGCGCGCGCTCGACGCCGTGCGGGTCGCCGCGCTGGGCAAGAGCGGACGCGTCACCGGCCAGATGAAGACCCTGGGCACCCTGGCGCCGGATCAGCGCAAGGAGTTCGGCGCGCGGGTCAACACGCTGAAGGGCGAGATCGAGGGCGCGCTCTCCGCCCGCAAGGTCGAGCTCGACCGGGCCGCGCTGAACAGCAGGCTCGACAACGAGCGCATCGACGTCAGCCTGCCGGCACGGCCCGAGCGTGCCGGCCACATCCATCCGCTGAGCCAGGTGATGGACGAGGCCTGCGCCGTGTTCGGCGAGATGGGCTTCGTCTGGGCCGAGGGTCCTGATATCGAGGACGACTGGCACAATTTCGAATCGCTGAACTTCCCGCCCGACCACCCGGCGCGGCAGATGCAGGACACCTTCTTCCTGCCGCCGCGCGCCGACGGCATGCCGATGGTCCTGCGCACCCACACCTCGCCGGTGCAGGCGCGCACCCTGCTCGATCCCGCCACCAAGAAGATGCTGGCGGCCGGCGGCTCGCTGCGCGTCATCGTGCCGGGGCGCACCTATCGCGTCGACAGCGACCAGACCCATTCGCCGATGTTCCACCAGATCGAAGGCCTGGTGATCGACCGCGTCACCCACATGGGGCACCTCAAGGGCTGCCTCACCGATTTCTGCCGCGCCTTCTTCGAGATCGACGACCTGCCGCTGCGTTTCCGACCGTCCTACTTCCCGTTCACCGAACCGTCGGCCGAGGTCGATATCGGCTGTTCGTGGAAGGGCGGCGAGCTGCGCATCGGCGCCTACGAATCATGGCTGGAGATCCTCGGCTGCGGCATGGTGCATCCCAACGTGCTGTCCAATTGCGGCGTCGATCCCAACGAGTTCCAGGGCTTCGCCTTCGGCATGGGCATCGAGCGCATCGCGATGCTGAAATACGGCATCCCCGATCTGCGCACCTTCTACGAAAGCGACCTGCGCTGGCTGCGCCACTACGGCTTCAACGCGCTGGATGTGCCGAGCCTCACCGGAGGGCTGGGACGATGAAGTTCACCCTGTCCTGGCTGCGCGAGCATCTCGAGACCGAGGCCTCGCTCGAGGAGATCACCAAGGCGCTGACCATGCTCGGCCTCGAGGTCGAGCAGGTGATCGACCGCGCTGAGAAGCTCAAGGG
Organism: uncultured Rhizobiaceae bacterium; assembly: GCA_964398335.1. GTDB lineage: Bacteria > Pseudomonadota > Alphaproteobacteria > Reyranellales > Reyranellaceae > JAFAZJ01. The sequence goes on along the minus strand of CAYNOF010000934.1, from coordinate 2,298 downwards.
CTTCGTCACGGCCTACGTCGTCGAAGCGAAGCAGCATCCCAACGCTGACAAGCTGCGCGTCTGCAAGGTCGACGCGGGCAACGGCATCGTGCAGGTCGTCTGCGGCGCGCCCAACGCGCGCACCGGCATGAAGGGCATCTTCGCCGCGCCGGGCCTCTACATCCCGGGCACCAAGCTCGACCTCAAGGCGGGCAAGATCCGCGGCGAGGAGAGCAACGGCATGCTGGTCTCCGAGCGCGAACTGGAGCTGAGCGAGGATCACCAGGGCATCATCGACCTGCCGGCCGACACCGCGATCGGCCTGCCGGCGGCGCAGGTGCTGGGCCTCGACGATCCGGTGATCGAGATCAAGGCGACGCCCAACCACGCCGAGGCGCTGGGCGTGATCGGCATCGCGCGCGACCTCGAAGCCGCCGGCATCGGCCGCCGCAAGGCGCCTGATACGGCGAAGATCGCCGGCCGCTTCCCGAGCCCGCTGAAGTGGACGCATGGCTACGAGGTCCAGCCGGGTTCGCCCTGCCCGATCGTCGTCGGCCGCTATTTCCGCGGCGTGAAGAACGGGCCGAGCCCGGCCTGGCTGCAGAAGCGGCTGCGCGACATCGGCCTGCGTCCGATCTCGGCGCTGGTCGACATCACCAACCTGGTGACCTTCGACCTCAATCGCCCGCTGCACGTCTTCGACGTCGCCAAGCTGGCGGGCGATCTGGTGATGCGCCAGGCGCGCGACGGCGAGACCATCGTGGCGCTCGACGGCAAGACCTACACGCTCGACTCGAGCATGGCGGTGATCGCCGACGCCAAGGCGGTGCATGGCATCGGCGGCATCATGGGCGGCGAGCATTCGGGCGTGTCGGAGAGCACCACCGACGTCTTCCTCGAGGTTGCGTACTTCGATCCCAAGAGCGTCGCCACGACCGGCCGCAAGCTCGGCATCATGTCCGACGCGCGCTATCGCTTCGAGCGCGGCATCGATCCCGAGTCGGTGTGGTGGGGCGCCGAGGTCGCGGCGCGGCTGATCCTCGAGCTGTGCGGCGGCGAGACCAGCGAGCTGACCTCGAGCGGCACGATGCCGGCGTGGCAACGCAGCTACGTGCTGCGGCCCGATCGCATCACCAGTCTTGGCGGGCTGGTGGTCGAGCCGGCGACGCAGGTCGACATCCTGCGCAAGCTCGGCTTCGAGCCGTCGGGCAACGGGCCGTGGCATGTCGCGGTGCCGTCGTGGCGCGGCGATGTCGCGGGCGAGGCCGATCTCGTCGAGGAGATCGCGCGCGTCTACGGCTACGACCACCTGCCGGCGGTGTCGATGCCCAAGGTCTCGACCATGCCCAAGCCGGTGCGCGATGCCATGCAGCGCCGCGTGCCGCAGGCCAAGCGCGCGCTCGCCGCCCGCGGCATGGAGGAGGCGATGAGCTTCTCCTTCATGTCAGGGGCACTGGCGGCGAAGTTCGGCGGCGTGCCGGACACGCTGAAGCTGCTCAACCCGATCGCCTCGGACCTCGACGTGATGCGTCCGTCGATCCTGCCCAACCTGCTGCAGGCCTGCGGCCGCAACGAGGCGCGCGGGCTGAAGGATGCTGCGTTGTTCGAGGTCGGTCCGACCTACCAGAACCCGACGCCGACCGGACAGCGATTCGTCGCGACCGGCGTGCGCTACGGCCGCGCCGTGCAGCGCGGCTGGACCGGTGCGGAGCGCGCGGCCGATGCCTTCGACGCCAAGGCCGATGCGCTGGCGGCACTGGCCGCGATCGGCGCGCCGGTCGAGAACCTGCAGACCAGGGCGACGGCGCCGTCCTGGTACCACCCCGGCCGCAGCGGCACCTTGATCCTGGGCGACCGGCCCTTCGCGGTCTTCGGCGAGATCCACCCCGAGATTCTCGCCGAGCTCGATCTGCGTGGCCCGGCCGCCGCCTTCGAGGTCTTCATCGACGCGCCGCCGCCACCCAAGGCGCGCGGCAGCAAGGCGCGCACGATGCTGAAGCTCTCGACGTTGCAGCCGCTGGAACGCGACTTCGCCTTCATCGTCGACGACACGGTGGCGGCCGAGGCGCTGACCCGCGCCGCCCGCGCCGCCGACCGTCAGATGATCGTCGCGGCGCAGGTCTTCGACGTCTATGCCGGGTCAGGCGTGCCCGACGGCAAGAAATCGGTGGCGCTGTCGATCACCATCCAGCCGATCGACAAGACACTCACCGACGCCGAGATCGAGGCGATCGGCCAGAAGGTCGTCGCCCAGGTGGCGAAGCAGGCCGGCGGCACGTTGCGCGGTTGACCCCGGTCAACCGTCCCACACGTTGGCCG
>CAYNOF010000933.1:0-4325 GCA_964398335.1 uncultured Rhizobiaceae bacterium | reverse complement strand
CACGGCGGCGAGATCCTGAAATTCATCGGCGACGGCGTGATGGCGTTCTTCCCGGTGAGTGACGCGGGTTTCCTGCCCGACACCACCGGGGGGGCGTACGACGCGGCGCGCGAGGCGCACGCCGAGTTCGCGGAGATCAACTACAACCGCACCGAGGCCGGGCGCCAGGCCATCCGCTTCGGTGTCGGCCTGCATGTCGGCATGGTGACCTTCGGCAATATCGGCACCCACGACCGGCTCGACTTCACCGTGATCGGCCCGGCGGTCAATCGCTGCGCACGCATGGAAAGCATGACCAAGGTGCTCGGCGTTTCGACCATCGCCTCGGCGGAGTTCCACGAGGTCTGTCCGCGTCCGTGGCGGCCGCTCGGCCCGCACCGTTTGCGCGGCGTGCCGCGCCGGCTCGAGCTCTACGCGCCGGACTGGGCCTGAGCTTCCGCGCGGCGGAAGCGGCTTTCCCTGCGATTGCGCAGCGTGCGCCGGGCCCTATACTCGCTGACATGCGCAGAACGTCCTACGGCCACATGAACTGCTCGATCGCCGCGGCGCTCGACATCGTCGGCGAGCCGTGGACCTTCCTGATCGTGCGCGACGCGCTCTACGGCGTGCGCCGCTTCGACGACTTCCAGGCCAATCTCGGCATCGCGCGCAACGTGCTCACCGCAAGGCTCAAGCGCCTGGTCGAGGCCGGCGTGTTCCGCCGCGTCGCCTACCAGCAGCGGCCGCTGCGCTATGAGTACCGCCTGAGCGAAAAGGGCGCGGCGCTGTTTCCCATCATCATCGGGCTGAAGGAATGGGGCGACCGCTTCGGCGCCGCCGCCGAGGACGGCAGGCCGATGGAGCTGGAGGACGCCACCAACGGCCATCGCGTCGAGCCGGCGCTGGTCGACCTGCGCACCGGCCGCAAGCTCGACCTGATGGGCGTGCGCGCCGTCGCCGGCGAAGGTGCCACCGCCGAAACGCGCCGCTTTTTCGAGCGCATCGCCTTCGAGCGCGCCACGACGCGCCGGGTCGCGCGTTCCTGAAACGGGGCCGGCCGGGCCTCACGATTTGGTGTCGTCGTCCCTGACGTGCGCGGCGTGCTCGCGCCGCGCGCGTTCCTCCTCCAGCCGGCCGGCGCGCTTCTCGGCGCCGCTGCGGCCGTGCGCCGCCCGGTTGGCGGCAGCCTCTGCCTCGCTTTCGCGGCGGGCCTTGTCCTTGCGGGCGCGCCTGAGGTTGACGATATCGGCCATGTCGCATTCTCGCCCCGTTCCTCGCTTTTGATAAGGTTGAATCGATGCGTGGAGTTCCCGTGCTGAAGAAGGTCGCGATCGGGCTGGGCGCGCTGGTCGTTCTGATCCTCGCCGTGCTGGCGGCGGCGCCGTTGTTCATTGACGCCGAGGGCTTCAAGCCGCGCGTCGCCGCCGCGATCCGCGACCTCACCGGGCGCGACCTGGCCATCGCCGGGCCGGTGAAGCTGCGCCTGCTGCCCTCGCCGGTGCTCGAGGCCGCCGATATCCGGCTGTCGAACATGCCGGGCGGCAAGGCGGCCTCGATGGTCGAGGCCAAATCGCTGCGCCTGTCGGTGGCCTTCTTCCCGCTGCTGGCCCGGCGGCTGGAGGTCTCCGAGCTGAAGCTGGTCGAGCCGCGCATCGCGCTGGAGGTCGCCGCCGACGGCCGCGCCAACTACGATTTCACCCCGCCGGCGCCTGCGCAGCCGTCCGGTCCGGCCAACGCGGCCGCGCCCAAGGCCGCCGGCGAGGGCTACCGCATCACCGCCGAGCGCATCGTCGTCGAGAACGGCACGGTGAGCCTGGTCGACGCCCGGGCCAGGCGCGAGGTGCGGCTGGAGCAGATCGCGCTCACCGCCTCGCTGCACGGCATGCCGGCACCCGCGTCGCTCAACGGCACCATGGTGGCCAATGGCGTGCGGCTGGCGATCGAAGTAACCCTCGCCGCGCCCGACGGTGCGCGCCAGCCGGTCGAGGCGGTGATCAAGTCCGACGACGGCGATCTGCGGCTGGCGGGCGCGATCGAGGATCTCGCCAGGGCGCCGCGCTATGCCGGCACGCTGAAGCTCTCGGCGGCGGATTTCGCCGGCTTCGTCACCCGCCTGGCGCGCGCCTCGGGCACGAAGCCGCCCGACCTGCCGCCGGCGCTGGCGCGCAAGGTGGCGTATGAGGGCGGGCTCGAGGCATCGGCCGCCGGCATCGTCGCGCGCGACTTCAAGCTCAGCCTCGGCGACGAGTCCGGCAGCGGCTCGCGGTCGGTGACGCTCGCGCCGCTGAAGATCGACGGCAAGCTGGTCTTCACCCGGCTCGATCTCGACAAATGGCTGGCCGCCGCGCCGGCGCCGGCAACCGCGGCGCCGCCGCCTGCCGCAAAACCCGGCGCCGCACCGTCCGATCTGACCCTGAAGCTCGACCTGCGCGCCGCCGACGTCGTCTACGGCGGCCAGAGCGTGAAGGACGTGGTGGCCGATATCGAGCTGGCGCAGGGCAATCTCGCGCTGAACAAGCTGGCGGCGATCCTGCCCGGCGGTGCCAGGCTCAATGCGACGAGCACGGCGCAGGGCAAGGCGTATCGCGGCACGGTCAGCCTCGAAGGCGAGCGGCTGCGCGAGCTGCTGACCTGGCTCAAGGTCGATGTCGCCTCGGCGCCACAGGGCAAGCTCGGCGCCTTCTCGCTCAAGGGCAATCTGAGCGGCAGCGGGCTGGACACGATCTCGATCACCGACGCCACCGCGCAGCTCGACGGCACGACGATGAAGGGCGCGCTGACGGTGGCGCTGAAGACGCCGCCGTCGTTCACCCTCGATCTGCAGGCTGACGCGCTCGACCTCGATGCCTGGCTGCCCAGGCGCACGGCCGCCGCTCAACCCCCGGCCAAGGGCGCCGCGCCGCAGCCGGCACCGGCGCCCGCCGACCTGACGGGCATCGACGCGCGCGTGAAGGCGAAGATCGCACGGCTGACCTATGGCGGCGAGCGTCTCGACGGCGTCGACGCCGATGTCACGCTGCGCGGCGGCCGGTTGACGATCGGCGACACGCGCATCGCAGGCATCGCCGGCGGCTCGCTGTCGCTGAAAGGCAGCGTCGCCAATCTCGGCGCGACGCCGGTCTTCGACCTCGGCGTCGGCGCGCAGAACGTCAATGTCGAGCGCCTCGCCAAGCTGGCGCAGCAGCCGCCGCCCACCAAGGCGCCGATCGGCGCGGTGACGATGCAGGGCGGCATCGCCGGCACGGCCAGCGAGCTGACCATGCGCGACCTGCAGGTGAGCGTGCTGGGCAGCCAGCTGCGGCTCACCGGCAAGCTGGCGCTGCAGCAGGGCGGGCCGCGCTACGACTTCACCGCCTTCTCGCTGCGCACCGACGATCTCGGCAGGCTGTTCGCCGCCATCGGCGAGCAGCCGCCGGGCATCACCGGCGACATCAGCGCGGCCGGCGCGCTGCAGGGCGATCCGAAGGCGGTGTCCTATCGCGGCAACTTCGCGCTCAAGGGCATCCAGGCGCAGGGCTCGGTGCGCGTCGACATCGCCCAGGTGCCGCGCATCACCGCCGATCTGCGCGTCGGCGACCTCGACATCGACAAGCTGTTCGGCGGCAGCACGGCCGGCCCGGCGGCGGGCGCGGCCGGAGCCGGCGGCGGCGGCCGTCACTCGCGCACGCCGATCGACCTGACGCCGCTGAAGGCCTTCGACGGCCAGTTCAAGCTGGTCGCCGCCACGCTGCAGAAGGGCGTGTGGCGGCTGGAGAACGCCCAGCTCGACGCCTCGCTGAAAGGCGGCGTGCTCAGCATCGCGCGGCTCAACGGCGGCTTCTACGGCGGCACGCTCGATCTCACCGGCAAGGTCGACGGCGCGCGGGCGCCGGGGCAGCTCGATGCGCGGGTGGTGGCGAGCAACGTCAATCTCGATCGCTTCGGACCGGCGCTCGTCGGGTCCAACCGTCTCGGCGGCGTGATGAACGCCAACGTCACCTTCAACGCCTCGCTCGCCAGCGTGAACGATCTCGTCGGCACGCTGGATGCCGACGGCAGGATCCAGGGCACGGTGCGCTTCAACGTCACCGACGCCGAGCGCGTCGCGGGCCAGGCGGTCGGCGTGGTGTCGCAGGGCGCGGCCGGCGTGCTGCGCGACATCACCGGCCCGCTGGGCGGCGTGGCGCGCGGAGCCGGCGGGACGGTCGAGGGGCTGGGGCTCGCGGTGCGCATCGCCATGGACCGCTTCGTCGGCCGCAACGCGCCGATGAGCGGCGAGATCACCGTGCGCGACGGCATGCTGAGCACCAACAACACGCGCGTCGACGGCGAGCGCGCCTGGGCGATGGTCGTGGCCAACGTCAACC
>CAYNOF010000932.1:0-5227 GCA_964398335.1 uncultured Rhizobiaceae bacterium | reverse complement strand
GCCGACCGAGGGCTTCGCCGCGCTGAAGGCCGGCGCGCAGGGGCTGAAGCTGTTTCCCGGCGAGATGCTGACGCCGCCGGTACTGAAGGCGCTGCGCGCGGTATTCCCCAGGGAGACGCTGATGCTGCCGGTGGGCGGCGTCAGCGACCGCACCATGCCGGCCTATTGGGAGGCGGGCGCGAACGGCTTCGGCGTCGGCTCCGCGCTCTACAAGCCCGACATGAGCATGGCCGACATCGCCAAGCGTGCGCGCGTGCTGAGCGCTGCCGCACGGCTGCTCAAGCGTTGATGGGAGCGCCGGCTCTTTTCATGAAGCCGGCGGGACGCCGGGGATCCCAGGAAGGCTCCCGTCGCCACTGCCGAGCGCGCGCTGCATCAGCACCGAGTCGACCCAGCGGCCGTGCTTGAAGCCGATCGAGCGCAGCGTGCCGACCTCGCGGAAGCCGAACTTGGCGTGCAGGCCGATCGAGGCGGCGTTGGCGCTGTCGCCGATCACCGCGACCATCTGGCGATAGCCCAGCGCGGTGCAGCGCTCGATCAGGACGGGCAGCAGCGCCGAGCCGATGCCGCCGCGGCGCGCCTCCTGGTCGATGTAGATCGAGTTCTCGACCGAGAAGCGATAGGCCGGCCGCGGCCGGTAGGCACTGACATAGGCGTAGCCCAGCACGCGGTCCTCGGCCTCGGCGACGATGTAGGGATAGCCTGACGCGAGGTAGCCGGCGCGCCGCTTCGCCATCTCCTCGAGCGGTGGCGCTTCCTCCTCGAAGGAGGCCAGCCCGTGGCGCACGTGGTGGGCGTAGATCGCGGTGATGGCGGGCAGATCGTCGTCGCGCGAATCGCGCACGGTGGGCAGCGAGGTCATACCCGCAGGGTCGCACGCCCGGCGTTCACTTGTCCAGACAAGTCAGGCCTCGGCGGGCGGAATCTCGCTCAACGAGAAGAACACCTGTCTACCCGCTTCGCGCGCCAGCGCCACCATCTCGTCGGCGCCGGCCGAGGGCCCGCCGATGCGCAGGCAGGCATCGCATTTGGCGACCAGGCGGCGCGCGACGGGATGGAAGATCTCGTTGAACACCGCATCGCCGATGCCGCGCGAGCCGGCATGCTCGATCAGCGGCAGGGCGTACCATTCGCCCAGCACCGGCAGGTGGCCGGCGCGGAACAGCGCGAGCGCCACGTCCATCATGGCGCGCACGTTGGCGGCGATCTTGACCGGATCGTCGCCGGTGCCGGAGCGGTACGGCCCGGCGACCAGGATCATCAGCGCGCTCATCGCGTTCTCCTCACTTTGTCGTCCTGAGCGCAGCGAAGGATGACGGGAAAGATCAGACGCTCGCGACGGCTTCCAGCCTGGGCGAGCGCTCGGCCGGCAGGTGGGCGTAGAGATCGGCAACGAGATCCTTCTTGCGCGCCTGCCAGGCCGGCTCGTGCCAGAGGTTGCGGCGCTGCAGCGGATCGTTGGCGCAGTCGTAGAGCTCGCCCACCGAGCCGTCGCCGTCGTACAGCGAGCCCTTCTCGTAGACCGTGCAGACCAGCCCGTCGCGATAGATCGTGCGCAGGTGCAGGCTGGTGCCCTTGAAGATGCTGTCCCATTCGGTGATGACGCGCTCGCGCTTCTGGCTCTCGGCCTCGGCCGCGCTCCGCGGCAGGGGCTTGCCCTGCATCCACTCGGGTATGTCGAGCCCGGCGATGGCGCAGAAGGTGGGCGCGAGGTCGAGCTGGCCGACCGGCCGGTCGACCACGCCAGGCGCCACGCCCGCGCTCTTCGCCGGCTTCCAGATGAAGGGCAGCCGCATCAGCGCGTCGATATGGTAGGGGCCCTTGAACAGCAGGCCGAAATCGCCCTGCAGCTCGCCGTGGTCCGTCGTGTAGAGCACGTCGGTGTCGTCGGCCCAGCCGCGCCTCTTGATCGCATCCCACACGCGCCCGCAGGCCTCGTCGATCAGCTCGTTCTCGACATGGGTGAGCGCATTGATCTCGCGAAGCTGGTCGGCGCCAAGGTTTGCCGGCACGAAATCCGGCGGCGCCTCGAAGCAGGTCACCGTGCGGCCCTCGTACCAGTCGCGCCAATGCCGGGGCTTGTCGGCCATCATCGCCAGGGCCGTCGCGCGATCGGCCGGCCAGTTCGCCGGCAGCTTCTCCTGGCGCCACGGATGCCGGGCGATCTCCGCCTGTGGCGGATCCCAGGGATGGTGCGGGTCGGGGAAGCTCACCCAGCAGAACCAGTCTGCGTCGGCCGGCAGCGAGTCGAGCCAGGCGATGGTGCGGTCGGCCACCCAGTCGGTGTGGTAGAGGCTGCGCTCGACCGGGTTGTGCTTGACCTGGATCGCGCCGGTGTCGCCGCCGCCCGCCGAATCCTGCTCGAAGCTGTGCAGCTTCAGCACGGTGTAGAAGCCGTCGACCGCCTGCGGATGGTTCTTCGCCAGCCACAGCGGATAGTGCAACGGCCCGCGCGCGCCATGCGCGGCCAGCTCCATGTGATCGAAGCCGCGATGCGGGCCGTATTCGCCCAGCCGGCCCATGCGGTTCTCGTAGAAGCGACCCCTGGCGTCGAGAAAGGGCTCGAAATGCGCCTTGCCGATCAGCGCCGTGCGGTAGCCGGCCTTGTCCTTGAGCCAGGCCGCGACGCTGGGCGAGTCCTCGGGCAGCGGCACGCCGTTCATCCACACGCCGTGGGTGCGCACGTATTGCCCGGTGATCATGGTCGAGCGCGCCGGCATGCAGACCACCGCCTGCGCATGGCCGCGCGTGAAGCGCACGCCCTCGGCCGCCCAGCGATCGACCACCGGCGTGCGCGCCACCGTGCCGCCGTTGCAGCCCAGCGCGTCGTAGCGCTGCTGGTCGGTGGTGATGAACAGGATCTTGCGGCCCATGAACGACGTTCCCCCGATTTTCCCGGGGATGTTAGCGCAGGGGCGCTTCGCGGCGAGAAGGCTTTCTAGCGGCGTCCGGCCAGCGGGCAGCGCTTGCTGATCCGGGGCAACACGACCGTACCTTCGATCGACGTGGCCGAGATCATGCCGTTGACGGCGATGTCGTTGCCGTAGGCCAGGCTGAAGCTGCCATCGGCCTGCAGGGCGCCGCTGATCGAGGCGAGCACCGGCGTGAAGGGAAAGCTCTGGATCTGGCCGTCATGGCCCTTGAGCGCGACATAGGCCGACACCGACCCGCCGCGCACGAAGAAGCTGGTGAACGTCGCCTCGGGGCAGGACCCGGTGATGCGCCACGCGCCGTCGCGCGCACCGGGCGCGACGGGTCCGGCCGACGGTGGCGCGCCGGGACGGGCTGTCTTGCGCTGGTCCTCGAGCCGCTGGCGCTCCTGCTCCATGCGGAGCCAGGCCTGCTCGGTGTCGCGCAACAGGACGACGTGCTGCGCGGCGGTGAGGAAGCCGGTCGGCTCCTCCCGGATGCTGCGCTGGAAGCTGGCGATCATCTGCCGGGTGCGCGCGCCGAACACGCCGTCGGTGCCTGCCGTGTCGAAGCCCTTGATCGTCAGCGCGCCCTGGATGCGCCGGCGCTGCGCCTCGGTGAGCTGCAGCGCCTGCTCGGCGCGCTCGGCCGCCTGCTTGTCGGCGGCATCCGCGTCGGCGGCCTTGCGCCTGGCCTCGGCCTCGGCATCCGCCTTGCGGCGTGCTTCCTCCGTCGCCGCGCGCTTCGCTTCGGCCTCGGCGTCCGCCTTGCGGCGGGCCTCGTCGGCGGCGAGGCGCTTGGCCTCGGCATCCGCGGCGGCCTTGCGGCGCGCGTCCTCATCGGCCTGGTCGCGGGCTCGCGAGGCGATCTGGGCCGCTTTCAGCTCCGCCAGCCGGGCGCGCGCGATGCCGCCATAGATGCCGTTGGGGAAGCGCTCGAGGAAGGCCTCGAACAGCGCCGGGTTCGAGCTGTTGGCGACCGCGTTCCACGCCGCCAGCTCCAGCATCTCGGACGAGGTCGGCGACGCCGCCGGCGGCGCGGGGCGCGGCTCGGGTGGCGGCGGCGGCGTCGAGGCGGCGACGCGCGGCGGCGCGGCGACCGGGTGGAAATAGAACTCGCCGCGGAACGATGAGCTCATCCACGGCGTCTGCTTGTTGCCCGAGACGCGCGCCACGCCGTCGATGGTGCGCTTGAAGACGTCCTCGAGCTTCAGGCCGGGCTCGGCGATCGCCTTCAGCAGCTCGCCGGTGTAGACGCCGTTGGCGCCGTCGCCATCGGCCGCGGTCTCGCCCGGCGCCGTGGCATAGGCGATGACCGTGCCGCGCGGCGCATCGATCTGCGCCAGGCCGCGATTGGCGGACGAGCGGAAGCGGCGCGAGAACGGGTTGTCGCGGCAGGCATCGAGGATCACCAGACTGAGCCGGGCGCGCGCCTCGTCGAGCCGGCTGAGCACGTCGTTGATGTCGAGCGTCTCGTACTTGACGTCGTATTCGGTGTTCAGCGCGGCGTCGACCGGCACCAGGTAGTTGGATCCGCGCACCTGGAAGCCGTGGCCGGCGAAATAGAACAGGCCGACGCCGCCGGGCGTGATCTTGCCGGCGAACTCGCCCAGCGCCTCGGTCAGCACCCGCCGGCTGGCATTCTCGCGGATGATGACCTCGAAGCCGGCGGCGCGCAGCACGCGCGCCATCTCGCGCGCATCGTTGATCGGATTGCGCAGCTGGTCGGCGTGGACATAGGCGGCATTGCCGATGACCAGGGCGACGCGGTTCTCCTGCTGGGCGCCGGCCGCGGGGATCCACAGGCCGAGACACACCAGCACCGCGCTCAGCAGGCGAAGAGCGATCATCCGCGACATGCCCCAATTCATGTCAGTGAACAATCAGCACGGTAACAGCAAGGGTCGGGCGCGGCAAAACAAGAGACGCTATGCGTGATAGCCCGAAGGCATACAGCCGGCTCTCACGGCGTCTCGCCCGCCTCTTCGGCAAGGGCGTCGAAGGGCGGACCGAAGATCGCATGCGTCACGGCCGGCACGTTGATGGCGCCGAGCTTCCTGTAGAAAGCCAGCGCCCGGGCATTGGTCGGCCTGGCGGTCCACCAGACGAAGACGTCGCCCTGCCTCTTCGCCTCGCGCATGACGCCGGCCATCAGGGCGCGCGCCACGCCGTCGCCGCGCACGCTTTCGTCGACGATGATGTCGTTGAGGTAGAGGCCGCGCGCGGCGTTGGCGGTGTCGTAGCTGTCGTGGAACATGGCATAGCCCACGACCTTGCCGGCGATTTCCGCCACCAGCATGCGCACGCGCGGCGCGTCG
>CAYNOF010000931.1:0-5185 GCA_964398335.1 uncultured Rhizobiaceae bacterium | reverse complement strand
CCCATCGACGGCTCGTCGAGCAGGATGGTGTTGGGCCGGCTCATCAGCGCGCGGCCGATGGCGCACATCTGCTGTTCGCCGCCCGAGGTGTAGCCCGCCTGGCTGGCGCGGCGCGCCTTCAGGCGCGGGAAGTAGTGGTAGACCTTCTCCAGGTCCTCGGCGATCTGCCGGCTCTTGCCGCCATGGATGAAGGCGCCGGTCAGCAGATTCTCCTCGATGGTGAGGTGGCCGAAGCAATGGCGGCCCTCCATCACCTGGATCACGCCGCGGCGCACCAGCTCGTTGGACGTGAGCTGATCGACACGCTCGCCGCGATAGAGGACCGAGCCCTTGGTGACGTCGCCGCGCTCGGTGCGCAGCAGGCAGGAGATCGTCTTGAGCGTCGTCGACTTGCCGGCGCCGTTGGCGCCCAGCAGGGCCACGATGCCCTTCTCCGGCAGCGCCAGCGACACGCCCTTCAGCACCAGGATGACATGGTTGTAGATCACCTCGACGTTGTTCACGGCGAGGATGGGCGGGGCGGAGGGCGCGGCGGCGGCCTGGGTCATGCTGGAATGAAAGGAGGGGCTCACGGGCCCCTCCTCCACCTTTCGTTCGCGCTCAGCTCTCCTTCGAGCAGTCGCGCGGCGTGATCTTCTTCTCGGCGGCGTACTTGGCGGCGGTGTCCTTGACCATCGGCGAGAGCAGGCCGTCGTCGCCCTGGTACCAGTCGGAGATCACCTTCCACGCCTTGCCGTCCCACTGCTGCAGACGCGCGGCGCGGGCGCCCTCGTGGTCCATGCACGAGACCTTCAGCGGCTGCATCATGCCGTCGAAGCCCAGCGCCTTCAGGCGGTCGGCGGTGAGGTTGAGGTTCTCCAGGCCCCAGCGTACCTGCTCGCCGGTCAGCGGCTTGTTGCCGAACTTGGCCTGCGCCGTGCGGATCGCCTCGACGCCCAGCATGGCGTTGATCAGGCCGCGGTTGTACAGCACGTGGCCGATCTCCTCCGGCTTGGCGAGACTCTGGCCCTTGCTCACGACATACTTGTCGATGTCGGCGTGCACGGCGTACTTGCCGGCGCCGTGCTGCAGCATCAGCGCCTTGTAGCCCGCCGCCTTGTCGCCGGCGGGGATCACGTCGGGCTCGGCGCCCGACCACCACACGCCGATCATCTTGTCGCGCGGGTAGTTGACGTTGCCGGCCTCGGTCACCGCGACCGAGTTCATCACGCCCCAGCCCCAGAGCAGCACATAGTCGGGGCGCAGCTGGCGGATCTGCAGCCACTGCGACTTCTGCTCGTTGCCGGGATGCGGCACGGCGATCGGCGTGAACTCGAAGCCGAACTTCTTGCTCATCTCGGTGAGCATCGCGATCGGTTCCTTGCCGTAGGGCGAGTCGTGATAGACCAGCGCGATCTTCTTGCCCTTCAGCTTGTCCATGCCGCCCATCTCCTTGCCGACGTACTGCATGGCGATGTTGGCGGCGGTCCAGTAGGTGCCGAGCAGCGGGAAGTTCCAGGTGAACACGCTGCCGTCGCGCGACTCGGAGCGGCCGTAGCCCATGGTGATCAGCGGGATCTTGTCGCCGGGCGCCTTCTCGGTCAGCGCGAAGGTGATGCCGGTCGACAGCGGGCTGAAGAACGAGGCGCCGGTCGGCGCATGGCCCTTCAGGCGCTCGTAGCACTCGACGCCGCGGTCGGTGGCGTAGCCGGTTTCGCACTCCTCGAAGGTGAGCTTGACGCCGTTCACGCCGCCGTCGCGCTCGTTGATCATCTTCAGGTAGTCGACCATGCCGTTGGCGAACGGGATGCCGTTCGGCGCATAGGCTCCGGTGCGATAGACCAGCAGCGGGACGAACTGCTCGTTCTGCGCCGAGGCCGGCGCGGCCAGCAGCGCGGCCGCCGCCAGCGCACCCAATGTCAGCGCGGCTTTCCTGATCATGCCCATCACGTTCCTCCTTGTTGCTTTCACGGGCCAGGGGCCCGCGATTGACGACAGCTTACTGACTCAATGCGGAAACGGCCACAGGCGCAGCTTCTCCTTGGCGATCGACCACAGCCGGGCCAGCCCGTGCGGCTCGTACTGCAGCACCAGCACGATCAGCGCGCCGAAGATCATGAGCGAGATGTGCTCGATCGTCGCCGTGTCGATGTTCCAGCCGACCGCGGCGCCCAGCGGCGGCAGGATCTGGTTGAGGAGTATCGGCAGGATGAAGATGAAGATGGCGCCGAAGAAGCCGCCCATGACCGAGCCCAGCCCGCCGATGATGATCATGAACAGCAGCCTGAAGCTGCGGTCGATATCGAAGGCGAGCGGCTCCCACGAGCCGAGATACAGGAAGGCCCACAGCCCGCCGGCGACGCCGAGGAAGAACGACGACACGGCGAAGGCGCTGAGCTTGGCGTACATCGGGCGGATGCCGATGATCTCGGCGGCGATGTCCATGTCGCGGATCGCCATCCATTGCCGGCCGATATGGCCGCGCACCAGGTTCTTGGCGACCATCGCCATCACCACGACGAAGAGCAGCGCCGTGAGGTACTTGCCGTGCGGCGTCGACAGGTCGAGCCCGAACAGGCCCAGCGGCGGCGCGGTGACCGAGCCCGACGGCGTGAAGTTGGTGAACCACTTCACGCGCGAGAACGCCCAGTCGAAGAAGAACTGCGCCGCGAGCGTCGCGCAGGCGAGATAGAAGCCCTTGATGCGCAGGCTGGGAATGCCGAAGACGATGCCCGCGGCGGCCGATACGGCGCCACCCAGCAGGATCGCGACATAGGGATTGAGGAACTCGAGCCGGATCGAGAAATTGTACGCGGCATAGGCGCCGATCGCCATGAAGGCGCCGGAGCCGAGCGAGACCTGGCCGCAATAGCCGGTGAGGATATTGAGCCCGATCGCCGCCAGCGCGTAGATCAGGGTCGGCGTCAGGATGGCCTTGAACAGGTATTCCCAGCCCGCCCGATGCAGCAGGTAGTCGGGATTGACGTAGGTCGCCAGTCCCAGGGCGAACGCCGCCACGACCAGCGCGCCGATCAGCCAGCGGTCCTGGGCGATCGGGAAAATCGCCTGGTCGGCCGCGTAACTGACCTTGTACTGACCGGCCTCGCGGTAGATCACGCCACCACTCCCCTACACGCGCTCGATGATGCGCTCGCCGAACAGACCCTGCGGCCTGAACAGCAGGAACACCAGGGCGAGCACGAAGGCGAACCAGATCTCGATGCCGCCGCCCACCGCCGGGCCGAGATAGACCTCGGCCAGCTTCTCGCCGGCGCCGATCAGCAGGCCGCCGACGATCGCGCCCGGCACCGACGTGAAGCCGCCGAGGATCAGCACCGGCAGGGCCTTCAGCGCCAGCAGCGACAGCGAGAACTGCACGCCGAGCTTGGTGCCCCACACCGCGCCCGCGACCAGCCCGACGAGGCCGGCGACCAGCCAGACGATCAGCCAGATGTAGTTCAGCGGAATGCCGACCGACTGCGCGGCGGCGTGGTCGTCGGCGACGGCGCGCAGCGCGCGGCCGACGCGGGTGCGCTGGAAGAACAGCGCCAGCCCGGCCACCAGAAGGCCGGCCACGACGCCGGAGAAGATGTCGAGCTCGTTGACCAGGATGCCGCCGTCGAAGACCGATTCGAGGATGAAGATCGAGTCCTTCGGCACGGGCAGGTGCAGCGCGTAGACGTCGGAACCGAACACGGTCTGCGCCAGGCCCTCGATGAAGAAGGTCACGCCCAGGGTCGCCATGAACAGGATGATGCCTTCCTGGTTCACCAGCTTGCGCAGCACCAACCGCTCGACGCCCCAGGCGACCAGCGCCATGACGGCGGCCGCGAAGAGGAAGGCGCAGACCACCGCCAGCCACAGCGGCAGGCCGTGCTTCTGCAACTCCTCCAGCGAGCGCACCAGCGCCAGCGCCGCGGTCAGCACCATGGCGCCCTGGGCGAAGTTGAACACGCCCGACGCCTTGAAGATCAGCACGAAGCCCAGCGCGACGAGCGAGTACAGCACGCCCACCAGCAACCCGCCGATCAGCACCTCGAGGAAGAATGCCACCGCGTGCCTCCCAGGACTCGACTGTCACCCCGAGCGCGGCGAGGGATCTTTCGGCAAAGCAAAAGACCCCTCGCTGCGCTCGGGATGACGGGTGGGTTTGATCAACGGCCGCATGCTCAGTGCGCCGTGCCGAGATAGGCGGCGATGACGTCGGCGTTGGCCTTGACCTCGTCGGGCGTGCCGTCGCCGATCTTGCGGCCGTAGTCGAGCACGACGACGCGGTCGGAGATGTCCATCACCACGCCCATGTCGTGCTCGATCAGGCAGATGGTGGTGCCGAACTCCTCGTTGACCTCGAGCACGAAGCGGCACATGTCCTGCTTCTCCTCGATGTTCATGCCGGCCATCGGCTCGTCGAGCAGCAGCAGCTCGGGCTCGGCGGCGAGCGCGCGGCCCAGTTCGACGCGCTTCTGCAGGCCGTAGGGCAGCTGGCCCACCGGCACCTTGCGCACGTGCTGGATCTCGAGGAAGTCGATGATCCTCTCGACGTATTCGCGGTGCGCGATCTCCTCGCGCAGCGCCGGGCCCCAGTGCAGCGCCTGGGCGAGGATGCCGCTGCGCATCTTCAGGTTCCGCCCGGTCATGATGTTGTCGAGCGTCGACATGCCGCGGAACAGCGCGATGTTCTGGAAGGTGCGCGCGATGCCCTGCTCGGCCGCCTCGTGCGGGCGCATCTGCTGCCGGCGCACGCCCTTGTAGGTGATGCTGCCCTGTTGCGGATGATAGAAGCCGTTGAAGCAGTTCAGCATCGAGGACTTGCCGGCGCCGTTGGGGCCGATGATGGCGCGGATCTCGCCCTTGCGGATGTCGAAGCTGATGTCGGTGAGCGCCTTGACGCCGCCGAAGCTGAGCGAGATGTTGTCGACCGAGAGCAGCACCTCGGTGTCGGCGTGCGAGACTCGGGCCATGACGTTCAGGCCGCCTTGCGCACCGGCGCGGCGTCCGTGTCGCGGATTGCGACCTCGCCGCCGATCCCCGGATGGCGGGCGCGCAGATCCGGCGCTTCCTGGTGCTGCCCAAGCTGCTCGACGCCGACGACGGCGAGCTTACGCGTACGCGCAAGGTGCGGCGCGGCTTCATCGGCGAGCGCTACGCGCCGCTGATCGCGGCGCTCTACGGCGGCAGATCGAGCGCCCACATCCGCACCGAGATC
>CAYNOF010000930.1:0-3503 GCA_964398335.1 uncultured Rhizobiaceae bacterium | reverse complement strand
AGCCGCGAGCGTACGGTCTCGGCCTGCACCGTGCCGCCGCCCAGGGTGTGGGTGTCGGGCGCGATGGAGTGGCCGTTGCGCGGCGCCGAGACGAAGCTCGACGGCGTCAGGCCGGCCGCGCCGCGCGACGATGCCAGGCGATAGACCGCCGGCGCGTCGGGGTGGTCATTGTACTCGCGCAGCCAGCTGGCGAGCTCGTCCTGGGTCGGCCGGTAGGTCGCCTGCAGGTAGCGATGCGCCAGCATGTAGCCCAGCAGCGTCCTGTCCTTGAGGTCCTTGATGTCGGCATCGGCCGCGGCCCAGTTGCCGCCGGCCTGCGCCGCGACGATGCGCTGGTAGCGCTCGACGTCGGATGACGACAGCACCGTCGGCAGATCCGACGGCAGCACGGCGGCGGGATCGATGTCGATCACCGGTGGCGGCGGCACATAGGCCTGGCGCGGCTGCGCGGCGGGACGCCACGCCGGCCGCGCGACTGGTCGTGCAACTGGCCGCGCGACGTGTGTCGTGGCTGGTCGCGCCGCCTGCGGCCTGGAGGACACCGCGGCGGAGGGCTTCGCCGGCGAGGGCGGCTTGGTCGCCTGCGGCTTGGCGGCGGGCGTCTGGGCAAGAACGCCCGTCACAGGCACGCAGAAAGCCAGCGCGCCCAGCAGCGCGACGATGCGCGTCATCGATGGAACTCCCGTCACGGCTCTCCCCCCGGGAGGAGTTGCCATCTGGTTAAAGGAACCTGACGAAGCCGGCAAGCGCGCTCAGCGTCGCGCCCTCGACCTCGCCCCGGGGAGCGTCCGCCGGGCGCGTCTCGAAGAGTGGGCAATTCGCTCCCAGTCCATTGCCCATGCGCGAGACGGCCGCCAAGGCGGCTTCCTCAGGCCGAGGTGGAGGCAGAGGACAGGCCGGCGGTCACTCCTTATGATGCGTGCCGATAGCGTATTCGGAGGGATGCCATGTCGGTGTGGAACGAGCGGGCGCAGGCTGTGCGCGAGACGGTGGATGCGGTGCGCGCCATCGAGGCCGAGGGTGTCACGCGCGAAGGGCTGGCGAAGATCGGCGAGACGCTGGTCGGGCTGGCGACACGCACCGAGCTGTTCCCGGTCGAGCAGTTTCCGGTGCGCAAGGAGGGCGGCATCTATCGCCTTGCTGAGGATCCCGATCACCGCTTCGCGCTCTACGCCTCGGCCGGGCTCGAAGGCAAGCTGGTACAGCCGCACAACCACACCACCTGGGCGGTGATCGCCGGCGTGCACGGCCAGGAGCACAACGTGCGCTACGACCGTGTGGAGACGGAAGGCGCCAACGATCCCAACCACGTCGAACTGGCGAAGGGTTCGGACCTGATGGTGGTGAAAGGCAACTCCATCCAGTTCCTGCCCGACGACTTCCACACCATCCAGGTGCCTGTGGGCGGCGCGCCGGCGCTGCATCTGCATCTCTATGGGCTCAGCCTGGAGCACCTGCCGCGTCGCGTGATGGTCGAGCTCGAGACCAAGCAGGCGGCGGAGTTCTCGGCGCCGCCCAAGATCCTCACGCCGCTGATCAGCGTGGGTGAGGTGAAGGCGCTGATGGGAACGGAGGACGAGGTCTGCTTCGTCGACGTGCGCGAGGAGGGCCAGTTCTCGTCCGACGGCCATCCGCTGTTCGCGATCTGCGTGCCGTTGTCGAAGCTCGAGCTGCGTATCCTTCCGCTCGTGCCCAACTTCGCCGCGCGCATCATCGTCATGGATACCGGCGAGGAGGGCCAGCTTGGCCGCGCCGGGCGCGCCGCCTCGAAGCTGTCGCTGCTGGGCTACGCCAATGTCGCCGTGATGGATGGCGGGCTGAAGGCGTGGCGCGAGGCGGGCTACGAGGTGTTCGGCGGCGTCAACGTGCCGAGCAAGGCCTTCGGCGAGATCGTCGAGCACGACCGCGATACGCCGCGGGTCGATGCCGCCGAGATCAAGCAGATGCAGGACGAGGGTCGCGACATGGTGATCCTCGATTCGCGGCCCTACGACGAGTTCCACAACATGTCGATCCCGGGCGGGATCGACTGCCCCGGCGCCGAGCTGGTCTATCGCGTCAAGGACATGGCGCCGAACCCCGAGACCCTGGTGGTGGTGAACTGCGCCGGCCGCACGCGCTCGATCATCGGCGCGCAGTCGCTGATCAACGCCGGCGTGCCCAACAAGGTGATTGCGCTGAAGAACGGCACCATGGGCTGGCACCTCGCCGGCCTGGAGGTGGCGCGCGGCAAGACCGACAGCTTCAAGCCGCAGAGCAAGGACGCCGCGCAATGGGCCCGCGAGGCCGCGGCCAAGGTCGCCGAGAAGGCCGGCGTGAAGAAGATCAGCCTCAACACCTTGCGCGACATGGCCGACGATGCCGCCGCGGCCGGCGGCTGCCTCTACGCCTTCGACGTGCGCGATCCGGCCGAGTACAAGGCGGGCCACCTGATCGGCCTGCGCCACGCAGCCGGCGGTCAGCTCGTGCAGGCGACCGATCAATACGTCGGCGTGCGCAACGCCACCATCGTGCTGCACGACAATGACGGCGTGCGCGCGACGATGACGGCGCATTGGCTGCTGCAGATGGGCTGGAAGAAGGTCTTCGTGCTCGACCACCGGCCGGGCAAGAACCAGGTCGAGACCGGTCCGGAGAAGCGCGGCGTGCCGGGGCTGGGCTCGGTGAAGACGCCCGCGATGTCGCCCAAGGAGCTCAACCCGCTGGTCGAGCGCGGCGAGGTGCTGGTGATCGATCTCGACACCAGCCTGCGCTACCGCGATGCGCATATCCCGGGCGCATGGTTCGCCACCCGCGCCAATCTCGCCGACACGCTGCCGAAGATGGTGGCCGATACGCCCAAGGCCAAGCGCATCGTGCTGACGTCGCCCGACGGCGTGCTGGCGCGGCTCGCCTCCGTCGAGGTCGCGGCGATGGCGCCGTGGAAGGTGGCGACCCTGGCCGGCGGCACCAAGGCCTGGCACGACGCCGGCCTGCCGCTGGAGGACGGCCATACCCGCATGGCCGATCTGCCGACCGATGTCTGGTACCGCCCCTACGACCGCAAGGAAGGCATCGAGGCGGCGATGAACCAGTACCTCGAATGGGAAGTCGACCTCGTCGGCCAGGTTAAGCGCGACGGCGACGCGCGCTTCAACGTGATCGCGATCTGACTCTCACCGTCGTCCTGAGCGCGGCAAGGGACCTGGCGGTGGATTGGACGAATGAAGACGGCGCCGGAGCGCATCCGGCGCCGCAATTGCTCGATCGTTCGACCGCGAGGTCCCTCGCTGCGCCCAGGATGACAGCGAGTCAGCGCTCCAGCCGCTCGATGAACGCCGCCAGCGCCGGCGCCCATTGCAGCGCATCGGCGTGGCTTGCCATGTGGCCCTTGTCGGTGACCAGCTCGATATAGGTGAGGTCGATGCCGTTCTCGCGCAGCTCCTTGGCGTAGGACACGCCCATCGCGCCGGGGAACAGCTTGTCGTTGGGGGCGATGACGTAGAGCACCTTGGCTTTCAGCC
>CAYNOF010000929.1:0-4493 GCA_964398335.1 uncultured Rhizobiaceae bacterium | reverse complement strand
GCCGCACATTCAAGGAGGCTTTGAGCAAGGGCATCCGGAGTCTCGAAACAGGCCGGAAATTCGGCTCGGAAACCTACGATGTCAGTCTGATTCCGAAAAAACTGATCACCCCCACGCCCGACCGCCTGAATTACCTCCGCTTCGCTCTCGCGAGCGGCTACACCGTGGAGCGTATCCACGAGATGACTTCGATCGATCCCTGGTTCCTCGAACAGCTCCGGCAGTCGATCGACTTCGAAAAATCGCTCCCCATGCGCGAACACGACAAGCCCACTCTTGCCGAGGCCAAACGGTTAGGCATCTCCGACGTGCAGATCGCGCAGGCCTGGAACACCAGCGAAATCGAGGTCCGCGAGCAGCGTAAGGCCCTCGGCGTGAAAGCCGTGTTCAACCGCGTGGACACGTGCTCGGCCGAATTCGAAAGTTTCACCCCGTATCTCTACTCCACTTACGAAACGGCCTGCGAAGCCGGCCCCTCGGATCGCAGGAAAGTCATGATTCTCGGCAGCGGCCCCAACCGTATCGGGCAGGGAATCGAATTCGACTACTGCTGCTGCCACGCCTCCTTCGCGCTGCAGGGCGAGGGCGTCGAATCGATCATGGTCAACTGCAATCCGGAGACGGTTTCGACCGACTACGACACCAGCGACCGCCTCTACTTCGAGCCGCTCACCGTCGAGGACGTGGTCGAGCTGGTGCGCAAGGAGCAGTCCAGGGGCGAGCTGCTGGGGCTGATCGTGCAGTTCGGCGGCCAGACGCCGCTGAAGCTCGCCAAGCCGCTGGAGGTCGCCGGCATCCCGATCCTCGGCACCTCGCCGGATGCGATCGACCTCGCCGAGGATCGCGACCGCTTCAAGCGCCTGCTGGAGAAGCTACAGCTCAAGCAGCCGCAGAACGGCATCGCCTATTCGATCGAGCAGTCCCGCCTGGTGGCGGCCGATGTCGGCCTGCCGCTGGTCGTGCGTCCGTCCTATGTGCTGGGTGGCCGCGCGATGGCGATCATCCGCGACGAGGAGCAGCTCAACGACTATCTGTTCGGCGTGCTGCCCGGAATGGTGCCGCCCGACATCAAGGCGCGCTATCCCAACGACAAGACCGGGCAGATCAACACGGTGCTGGGCAAGAACCCGCTGCTGTTCGACCGCTACCTGCGCGATGCGATCGAGGTCGATGTCGATGCGCTGGCCGACAAGGACGGCAACGTCTTCGTCGCCGGCATCATGGAGCACATCGAGGAGGCCGGCGTGCATTCCGGCGACTCCGCCTGCTCGCTGCCGCCGTATTCGCTGCCGGCCGAGGTGGTCGCCGACATCGAGCGCCAGACCGTGGCGCTGGCGAAGTCGCTGGGCGTCGTCGGCCTGATGAACGTGCAGTACGCGGTCAAGGAAAACGTCGTCTACATCCTCGAGGTCAATCCGCGCGCCAGCCGCACGGTGCCCTTCGTCGCCAAGGCGACAGGATTGCCGATCGCCAAGTATGCCTCGCGCCTGATGGCCGGGGAGAAGCTGGGCGACCTCGACCTGCGCGAGGCCACCATCGGCCGCCATGTCGCGGTGAAGGAAGCGGTGTTCCCCTTTGCACGTTTCCCCGGCGTCGACGTGACTCTCGGGCCGGAGATGCGCTCGACCGGCGAGGTCATGGGCATCGACAGCGATTTCGGCCGCGCCTTCGCCAAGTCGCAGCTCGGCGGCGGCACCAAGGTGCCGACCGAGGGCACGGTGTTCGTTTCCGTGCGCGACAGCGACAAGCAGGGTGTGGTCGAGGCCGCGCGCACCCTGCGCGATCTCGGCTTCCGCATCGTCGCCACCGGCGGCACCGCGGATTACCTGAGCGCGCGTGGCGTCGAGGCGACGCGCATCAACAAGGTCTCGGAAGGCCGCCCGCACATCGTCGACCTGATGAAGGACGGCGGCGTGCACCTCGTGTTCAATACGACAGAGGGTGTGCAATCGACGGCCGACAGCTTCAGCCTGAGGCGCACGGCGCTGATGAACAAGATTCCCTACTACACGACCGCCGCGGGCGCGCGCGCCGCCGTGGCCGGCATCAGCGCGCTGAAGGCCGGGCCGCTGGATGTGGCACCTCTGCAATCCTATTTCGGGCGGTCTTTCTGACGGGGATGTCAGGCCGGCGGCCCCTTGTCGCGGGTTGGCCGGCTCCCCAAATGCCTATATGATCCACCGAGCCGGCTCCCAGAAGCCGGCCGTTTCTTTTTCGCAGGGAAGCGATGGAAAAGGTCCCGATGACGCCCGCCGGGTTCAAGGCTCTCGAAGACGAGCTGAAGAACCTCAAATCCGTGGAACGCCCGAACATCATCAAGGCGATCTCGGAGGCGCGCGCGCATGGCGATCTTTCGGAGAACGCCGAGTACGCTGCGGCGCGCGAGCGCCAGGGCTTCATCGAAGGCCGCATCAGCGAGATCGAGGACGTGATCGCGCGCGCCGAGGTCATCGACATCACCAAGCTCTCGGGCAAGACCGCCAAGTTCGGTGCCACGGTGAAGCTCGCCGACGAGGACACCGACGAGGAGGTCCGCTACCAGATCGTCGGTCCGTTCGAGGCCGATCTGTCGAAAGGCAAGATCTCGATCACCGCGCCGCTGGGCCGCGCCCTGATCGGCAAGGGCGTGGGCGACTCGGTCGAGGTCCAGACGCCCAGCGGGACTAAGTCCTACGAAGTCGTGACGGTGAAGTTCAAGTAGCGCCGGCTTCGTGCGCCCCCTTAAGCTGCCGGACGGCCGACAGCTACGAGGGGGATCACCCATGGTCAGTGGTGCGCTCGCACGCTTCAAGGTGCTCGATCTGACGCGCGTGCGCGCCGGGCCGACCTGCGTGCGCCATCTCGCCGACTGGGGCGCCGACGTCATCAAGGTCGAGATGCCGCCGGGCGTCGCCGACAGCGACATGGGCGGGCCGCGCCACGGTCCGGACTTCTGGAACCTGCACCGCAACAAGCGCAGCCTCACGCTCAACCTCAAGGAGCCGGAGGCGGTCGAGATCTTCAAGAAGCTGGTGGCCGAGACCGATGTGGTGGTCGAGAACTATCGGCCCGACGTGAAGTTCCGGCTCGGTGTCGACTACGAAAGCCTGCGCAAGATCAACAAGCGGCTGGTCTATGCCAGCATCTCCGGTTTCGGCCAGGACGGGCCCAAGGCGCTGCTGCCGGGCTTCGACCAGGTGGCGCAGGGCATGGGCGGGCTGATGTCGATTACCGGCCTGCCGGGCCAGGGCCCGGTGCGCGCCGGCATCCCGATCGCCGATCTCTCGGCCGGCAACTACGCCGCCATGGGCGTGCTGATCGCGCTGCTCGAGCGCGAGGTCTCGGGCGAGGGCCAGTGGGTGCAGACCTCGCTCTTGCAGGCACAGATCGCCATGCTCGATTTCCAGGCGGCGCGCTGGCTGGTGGCCGGCGAGGTGCCCAAGCAGGCGGGCAACGATCACCCTACCGGCATTCCGACCGGCGTGTTCACGACCAGCGACGGCAACATCAACATCGCCTCCGCCGGCCAGCACATCTGGAAGCGCCTGTGCGATTGCATGGACGCCAAGGCGTTGTACGACAATCCCGACTACGCCAATGCCGAGGCGCGTTCGAAGAACCGCGCCAAGCTCAACGCCGAGCTGTCGACCTATACCAGGAAGTTCACCAGCGAGGCGCTGATCGACAAGCTCAGCAAGGCCAGCGTGCCATGCGGTCCGATCTACGACATCGGCGAGATGTTCGGCGATCCACAGGTGCAGCACGTGAAGATGGCGACGCCGCTGAAGCATCCCACGCGCGGCGACGTGCACGTGGTGAACCAGGCGATGTCGCTTTCGCGCACACCCAGCGTCGTCGATCGGCCGACGGCGGAGCAGGGCGCGCATACCGACGAGATCCTCAGGGGTCTCGGTTACGATCAGGCGAAGATCGCGGATTTTCGCGCCCGCAAGGTGGTGTGAAGGAGACGACAGATGGATACCGGCACGCCCAAGATGATCGCGCGCAAGGAGAACGGCATCGGCTGGATGGTCTTCAACCAGCCGGAAAAGCGCAACGCCGTGTCCTACGACATGTGGCTGGCGATCCCGCGCATCATGGAGAATTTCGAGAACGATCCCGCCGTGCGCGTGATCGTGCTCACCGGCGCCGGCGACAAGGCGTTCATATCGGGGGCCGACATCTCGGAGTTCGAGGAGAAGCGCGGCACGCCCGATGCCATCGCCGTCTACAACGCCGCCGGCGACAAGGCCAACGCCGCCCTGATCGGTGCCACCAAACCGACCATGTCGATGATCCGCGGCTTCTGCGTCGGCGGCGGGCTGGCGACGGCGTTGACCACCGATCTGCGCATCTGCGCCGACGATTCGCGCTTCGCCGTGCCGGCCGCCAAGCTCGGCCTGGGCTACGCCTATCCCGGCATCAAGCGGCTCTCCGACATCGTCGGCCCGTCCTTCGCCAAGGAGATCTTCTTCACCGGCCGGCTGTTCTCCTGCGAGGAGGCGCGGATGATG
>CAYNOF010000928.1:0-2227 GCA_964398335.1 uncultured Rhizobiaceae bacterium | reverse complement strand
CATCGCGATCCCGAAATTCGCCGCCCAGGCGATGCGCAAGGCGGCGGAGATCGGCTGGCGGCCGGTGCAGTACCTCAACAACGTCTCGGGCCAGGTCTCGACGACGATGAAGCCGTCCGGCTTCGACAACGTGCAGGGCGTGATCACCGCGGCCTGGCTGATGGATCCCACCGACAAGCAGTGGGACGACAACGCCGACATGAAGATGTGGCGCGCGTGGATGGCGAAGTACAACCCGGGCGGCAACGTCCAGGACGTCAACTACTGCTACGCCTATGCGGTCTCGTTCACCATGCACGAGACCCTGAAGAAGTGCGGCGACGACCTGACCCGCGCGAACCTGATGAAGCAGGCCGCCAACCATCACAAGCTGAAGGTGCCGCTGCTGCTGCCGGGCATCACCGTCAGCACCAGCCCGACCGATTTCTATCCGGTGCAGGCGGTCCGCCTGCAGCGTTTCAAGGGCGAGACCTGGGAGCTGTTCGGCGACATCTTCGCGCACGAGAGCACCTGAGCAGGCCGGCCGCTTTCGCGTAGCAAGCGGGGCCGCCGGCACCGTCCGGTGGCCCCTTCATTTCGGGCGCCTGCGGGCGCATGCTCGCGGGCGCACGGACAAAAGATCCGGTCATCAAGGAGGAGGGAACCGAAGATGCTCAAGCGAAGGACGCTGGTGGGCGGCGCCGCGGCGCTCGCGGTGCTGCCGTTGCCGGCCTATGCCCAGAAGAAGTACGACCCCGGCGCATCGGACAGCGAGATCCGGCTCGGCCACACCAACCCCTACAGCGGCCCGCTCTCGGCCTATGGCGTGATCGGACTGGCCATCAAGGCCTACTGGGCGATGGTCAACGACCAGGGCGGCATCAACGGTCGCAAGGTCAACTTCATCACCTACGACGACGGCTACACGCCGCCCAAGACGGTGGAGATGGTGCGCAAGCTGGTCGAGGACGACCAGGTGCTGGCGATCTACCAGCTGCTCGGCACGCCCACCAACACCGCGGTGCACCGCTACCTGAACCAGAAGAAGGTGCCGCAGCTCTTCGTCGCCACCGGCGCCTCGAAGTGGGGCGACCCCAAGAACTTCCCGTGGACCATGGGCTGGCAGCCCGACTACCACACCGAAGGCGCGATCTACGCCAAGCACATCCTGGCCACCGTCAAGGATCCCAGGATCGGCATCCTCTGGCAGAACGACGACTCGGGTAAGGACTATGTCGGCGGCTTCATGGACGGGCTGGGCAAGGAGAACCATTCCAAGGTCGTGAAGTCGGTGAGCTACGAGGTCACCGATCCGACCATCGACTCGCAGGTCATCCAGCTCAAGGGCTCGGGCGCCAACGTCTTCTTCAACGAGTGCGCGCCCAAGCAGGCGGCGCAGGCCATCCGCAAGGCGCACGAAATCGACTGGAAGGTGCCGCAGTATCTCGCCAACGTCTCGGCGTCGGTGAACTCGGTGCTCAAGCCCGCCGGCATCGAGGCCAGCCAGGGCATCATCACCGCGGCCTACGTGAAGGACCCGACCGACCCGCAATGGGCCAGCTCGAAGGACTTCATCGATTGGAAGGCGTGGATGGCGAAATACAACGCCAACGCCAACCTGTCGGACGCGTTCAACGTCTACGCCTACTCGGTCAGCATCACCATGCACGAGGTGATCAAGCGCTGCGGCGACGAACTGACGCGCGCCAATATCATGAAGCAGGCCGCCAGCCTGAAGGGGCTGGAAGTGCCGATGCTGCTGCCCGGCATCAAGATCAACACCAGCCCGACGGATTTCTATCCGATCCAGGCGGTGCGCCTGCAGCGCTTCAAGGGCGAGACCTGGGAGCTCTTCGGCGACGTGCTCTCCAACGAGAGCACCTGATCTTTCTTTTCCTTCTCCCCGCGCAGGCGGGGAGAAGGAGAAAAGTCATATGCCATCGGCATCCGATGGCCGTTCACGACATTCGTAGAGGCAGAAATAGGGCCCGCCGCGCAACGGGCGTACACCTGCTCCAGCACCAACCCTGGAGCCCCCGATGCCCCGCGCCCGCCTGATCTCGCCCGAAGTCTGGACCTCTGAAGCGGTCGTCGACTGCGCGCCGATGACCCGCCTGCTGCTGCTCGGCCTGAACAACTTCGCCGACGATTTCGGCGTGCTGCCGTTGCGGCCGCGCACCTTGCGCCTGCAGGTGTTTCCCGGCGACGCGATCGACGACGATGCTGTGCGCGCCATGATCGACGAGCT
>CAYNOF010000927.1:0-4246 GCA_964398335.1 uncultured Rhizobiaceae bacterium | reverse complement strand
GCTGATCCCGCACGGCCCCAACGCGCCCTGCGAGCGCTTCGCCACCGAGCTGTCGGCGGCGCTCGGCCGCCTGCACGGCGGACCCAAGGTCGAGATCATCGGGCCCGAGGCCGCCGGCGCGCCGCTCGATCGCCTGCAGCGCGCCGAGTCGGAGGCGACCTTAGTCGTCTATCGCGCCGAGGCCACGGAGTCGGACTGGACCCAACGCTGCCTGCGCCAGGCCGACCTGATGCTGGTGGTCGCCGCAGCCGGCCCGCCGCCCGAGGAGCCGCAGCTGATCGACCGGCTCAACGCCGCCGGCGCGCTGCGCGAGGGGCCCTATCGCCCGCGGCGTGAACTGGTCCTGGTGCGCGAGAAGCCGCTGATCCGTCCGGGCACGACGTCGCCCTGGCTGGGCCACAACGACTACGCGCTGCATCACCACGTGCGGCTGGGCTCGGCGGCGGAATTCGACCGGCTGGCGCGCGTCGTGGTCAACCGCGCGGTGGGCATCGTCATGGCCGGCGGCGGCGCGCGCGGCTTCGCCCATATCGGCGTGGTGCGCGCGCTGCGCGAGGCCGGCGTGCCGATCGACATGGCCGGCGGCTGCAGCATGGGCGCGATCGTCGCGGCGGCGACGGCGGCGGGCTGGGATCATCGCGAGATGAACGCCCGCTTCCGCCGCGCCTTCGTCGAGCAGAACCCGCTGGGCGACTACACCGTGCCCTTCGTCTCGCTGTTCGCCGGGCGGCGCGTCGACAACCTGCTGCACCTCGCCTTCGGCTCGATCGACATCGAGGACCTGCCGTCGCCGTTCTACTGCGTCACCGCCAACCTTACCCTGCAGGGCCGCGACGTGCAGCGCCGCGGGCCGCTGGCGCACTGGTTGCGCGCCTCGGTCTCGATCCCCGGCGTGCTGCCGCCCGTGGTGCATCGCGGCGAGGTGCATGTCGATGGCGGCGTGATCGACAACTTCCCGGTCTCGCCGATGCGCGCCATGGGCCGCGGCCCGGTGATCGGCATCGACATCGACACCGGCGGCGCGATGTCGGCCGGCGAGCGGGTGGGCGATTCGTGGTCGGCCTGGGAATTCATCCGCCGCCTGTTCTGGAAGCGCGGCGAGACACTGCCGATCCCCTCGATCGTGCGCATCCTGCTGCGCTCGGCGCTGGTCGGCAGCACCGAACGCTCGCTGCACGATCGCGAGCGTGTCGACCTGCTGATCATGCCGCCGATGACCGATTTCGACCTGCTCGACTGGACCGGCTTCGAGCGCGCCGTCGAGATCGGCTACCGGCACACGATGGGCATGCTCGACAAGATCGAAGGTGGACAGCTCAGGGATCGATTGCTGGCAGTGTGAAGGGGGCTCTCATGAAGGCGATGGGGATCGGTCTGGCGCTGGCGCTGCTCGGTGCCTCGACGTCGGGCTGGGCGATGGACGGGAACGGCTCGTTCAGGGCCAAGGGCGCCGGCTCCTACCGCTGCAGCCAGTACCTGGCGTTCAGCGAGCAGGAGAAGAAGATCACCGAGACCTGGTGGACCGGCTTCGTCACGGCGATGAACATCATGCAGACGGACACCTACGACTATATCGGCAACGTCGCGCCGGAAGCCGTCACCGGCATGCTCGACCAGCGCTGCCAGGGCAATCCCAACGAGCTGGTCGCCGTCGCCATGTACCGCGTGCTGCAGCAGCTCCACCCGCAGCGCGTGCGCCAGGGGCCGAACCAGTAGCGGCTTCTCGCCCTAAAGCCAGGGGGCCTTGGCCCACTCCAGCGCCTGGTCGAGGCGGTCGTGGCCCCAGAAGAGCTCGTCGCCGACGGTGAAGGCGGGCGCGCCGTAGATGCCGCGCGCGATGGCTTCGTCGGTCTGCGCCTTCAGCCGCGCCTTGTTCTCGGGCGTGTTGGCGCGCTCGATCACCGACGGCGCGAGGCCCAGGCGTTGGACGATATCGGCGATCACCTGGGGATCGCCGATATCGCGGTCCTCGACGAAGTTGGCGCGGAACACGGCACGCGAGAAATTGGCGATCCAGCCGTCCTCGGCGCCGATCAGCGCCACGCGCGCGGCGTGCAGGGAGTTGCGCGGCAGGACGCTGGGCTTGTTCCACAGCAGCAGGTATTTCGCCGCCTGGCGCTCCATGTCGCGCCACATGTTGGCGCCCTTGGCCGGGTAGAGGTTGAAGGGCGAGGTCGCCCAGCCCTGCGCGGCGAAGATCGGCCCGAGCAGGAAGGGGCGCCAGCGCACCTTGACGCCCGCGACGCGCGCGGCGCCCTCGATGCGTTCGGCGGCGAGATAGGAATAGGTGCTGGCGAACTCGTACCAGAAATCCACGGCCGGCGGGGCCATGTACGCGGCTCCTGTACTACTCGGCGGGGTGCGGCGCGCCGCCGTGCTCAAGGGCGGGCGGCGGCGCGGCGTGAACCTCGCGCTTGCGGGCGAGGTAAGTATACGCCGTGGGCACGACGAAGAGGGTGAACAACGTGCCGAAGGTCAGGCCGCCCACGATCACCCAGCCGATCGCCTGGCGGCTCTCGCCGCCGGCGCCGGTGGCGTAGGCCAGCGGAATGGCGCCCAGCACCATCGCGCCGGTGGTCATCAGGATGGGGCGCAGGCGCAGGGTCGCGGCCTGCTTCACCGCCTCGACCTTGGACAGGCCCTGCTCCTGCAGCTGGTTGGAGAACTCGACGATCAGGATGCCGTGCTTGGTGATCAGGCCGATCAGCGTGACCAGGCCGATCTGGCTGTAGACGTTGAGCGTGTTGCCGGTGAAGTACAGCGCCAGCAGCGCGCCGGTCATGGTCAGCGGCACGGTGAGCATGATGATCAGCGGATCGACGAAGCTCTCGAACTGCGCCGCCAGCACCAGGAAGATGAACACCAGCGCCATCAGGAAGGTCTCGTAGAGGCCCTTCGACGACTGCTTGAACTCGCGGGCGGGCCCGTTGTAGTCGATGCGGATCGAGCCGGGCAGCTGCCGCGCCGCCTGGTCCATGAACTTCAGCGCGTCACCGAGAGCGCAGCTGCCGACCAGGTTGGCCGACACCGTCGAGGCGCGCAGCTTGTTGAAGTGGTTGAGCTCCTTGGGCGCCACCGTCTCGTTGTAGGTGATCAGCGTCGACAGCGGGATCATCTGGCCCGAGCGCGCGCGCACGAAGATCTCGTTGAGCTGGCTGGGCGTGACGCGCTCGGCATCGGCGACCTGCACGATGACGTCGTACTGCTTGCCCTCGCGCTTGAAGCGCGTCACCTGGCGGCCGCCCATCATGGTCTCGAGCGTACGGCCGATGGTCTCGACCTCGACGCCCAGCAGGGCGGCCTTCTCGCGGTCGGGCCGCACGCGCAGGTCGGGCTTGTTGAGCTTCAGGTCGGTGTCGAGCGCGGTGAGGCACGGGTTGGTGCGCGCGATCGCCATCATCTGGTTGGTCGCATCGTCGAGCACGGCGTAGGGCTGCGTCGTCAGCAGCACGACCTGCACCGGCTTGTCCGAGGTCTTCAGCCCGAAGGACGGCGGATTGATGGGGAAGGCGACGATGCCGGTGACGCGCTGCGCCAGCGGCCGCGCCATCTCGGTGATCGCCTGCTGCTTGACCGAGCGCTCCTCCCACGGCCTGAGGCGGGCGAAGGCGAGCATGCGCGTGACGTCGGGAAAGCCGACGATGACCAGCAGGCGATCGACGTTCTGGCTGATCTCCGGCCGGCCATACTGCTCGCTGCGCAGGTAGATGTCCTCGATGCGCCGGGCGTAGCCCATGGTGTAGTCGATGGTCGAGCCTTCGGGCGCGAAGCCGATGTTGGATACGCTGCCGCGGTCCTCCGACGGCGCCAGCTCCGAGGGGATCAGGGTGAACAGGTAGCCGGCGGCGCCTGCGGTAAGCAGCCCGACCACGACCACCAGCGGGCGCATCGCGAAGGTCCAGCCGAGCAGGCGGCGGTAGCCGTGGTTCATCCCCTCCAGCACGCGCTCGCCGGCGCGGTAGAACCAGTTGGGATTGGCGTCGTGCTTCAGGAGCTTGGAGCACATCATCGGCGAGAGCGTTAGCGCCACGAAACCCGAGACGATCACCGATCCCGCCAGCGTGAGCGCGAACTCGATGAACAGCCGGCCGGTGCGGCCGGTCTGGAAGGCGACCGGCGCGTACACTGCGGCGAGCGTGATCGTCATGGCGACGACGGCGAAGGCGATCTCGCGGCTGCCCTTCAGCGCGGCCGCGAAGGGCTTCATGCCCTCCTCGACGTAGCGCGCGATGTTCTCGAGCATGAC
>CAYNOF010000926.1:0-1051 GCA_964398335.1 uncultured Rhizobiaceae bacterium | reverse complement strand
CGGCTCTATCTGCCGCGCGCCGCCGCCGGCAGCCGCACGGACGACGCGGCGGCGCCCGCGGCGCAGCCGGGGACGAAGACGCACGAGCGCATCCTCGTCGTCGAGGACAACGCCGCGGTGCGCCAGATCGTCGTCACGCAGCTGCGCAAGCTGGGCTACGCCACGATGGAAGCCGATCGCGCCAGCGCGGCGCTCGAGCTGCTCGACGCCGGCGAGCCGTTCGACCTGCTGTTCACCGATCTCGCCATGCCCGGCGGCATCAGCGGTCATGCGCTGGCGCGCGAGGCGCTGTCGCGCCGCGACGGGCTCAAGGTGCTGTTCACCTCGGGGCTGCCCGGTTCGCTGGCCGGCGTCGACGGCTTCGGCGGCCCCGACGCGGTGCTTGCCAAGCCCTACCGGATCGACGCCCTGGCGCGGAAGGTCCGCCAGATTCTCGACTGCTAGGTTCGGCCGCCGGCGAAACGATTGCCGCCTCGGGCGGCGCATAACTGCGCCGTCCATCAACAGCGGAGTTCGCCATGCCCACCCTCGACAACACCAGGCCGCCTGTCGCCGGCACCGTCGCCTACGCCATCACCTGGGAAGCCAAGCCCGGTGAAGTCGATGCCGTCATCGACGTGCTCGGCCGCATGACCGAAGCGGTGCAGGCCAACGAGCCCGGCACGTTGCAGTTCCGCTCGCATCGCTCGCCGGACAACGACCACGTGTTCTTCCTCTATGAGCTGTTCGTCGACCAGGCGGCCTTCGAGGCGCACCTCAAGACGCCGCACTTCCGGACGCTGATCCTCGACGAGGCGGTGCCCAAGCTGGCGCGACGCGAACGTGTGGCGTTCACGCCTCTGGCGTAGGACGGCGCCTCATGGCTTGATGTCCTCGCTCCACGAGCGAGGACATCCCATGCAGCGTGTTCTGGTGACCGGCTTCGAGCCGTTCGACAACGCCTCCGTCAATCCGTCCTGGGAGGCGGCCGAGCGCGTCGATGGCTGGCGCTGCGATGGCCACCAGGTCGTCGCGCGCCGCCTGCCCTGCGTTTATCGGTCCATCCGGCCGC
>CAYNOF010000925.1:0-2005 GCA_964398335.1 uncultured Rhizobiaceae bacterium | reverse complement strand
GCCGCGGCCGACCTCGCTGTTGATCCGCGCGCGACCGCCGGCCTGCTGGGCGAAGCCGTGCACCTGGCTCAATCCCAGGCCGGTGCCCTTGCCGACTTCCTTGGTCGTGAAGAACGGCTCGAAGACGCGGTTCAGCACGTCGGGCGAGATGCCGGTGCCGGAATCGGTCACCGACAGCGCGACGTATTCGCCGTCGAGCTCGTCGTCGAAGGGCGCCTCGATCGCGGCGTCGACGTTGCGCGCCTCCAGACGCACCGCGCCGCCGTTGGGCATGGCGTCGCGCGCGTTGACGCAGAGATTGAGCAGCGCCAGCTCCAGTTCGCCGGCGTCGCACTCGACCGACCAGACGTCCCTGGGAATTGCCACCGTCAGACGGATGTCGCCGCGCAGCGAGCGCTTCAGCAGGTCGGCGAGCTCATCGTTGCGCGCATTCAGGTTGATCACCTCGGGCTTCACGCCCTGGCGGCGCGAGAAGGCCAGCACCTGGCGCACCAGCCGCGTGCCGCGCTCGACGGAGCGGTCGATCGCCTGCGCGGCGTTGAGGTCGGCTTCGGTCTGCGCGCTGTCGAGCAGGAACTCGGTGTTGCCCTGGATGACGGTCAGCAGGTTGTTGAAGTCGTGCGCCACGCTGCCGGCGAGCCGGCCGATGGCCTCCAGCTTCTGCGTCTCGCGCAGCGCCTCCTGGGTGCGCTCGCGCTCGGCGATCTCCGCCTGCAGCTCGCGGGTGCGCTCGGCGACGCGCTG
This sequence comes from uncultured Rhizobiaceae bacterium, assembly GCA_964398335.1. Taxonomy (GTDB): domain Bacteria; phylum Pseudomonadota; class Alphaproteobacteria; order Reyranellales; family Reyranellaceae; genus JAFAZJ01. The sequence goes on along the minus strand of CAYNOF010000925.1, from coordinate 1,261 downwards.
CTCCAGGCTCTCGTTGAGCTGGCGCAGGCGTTCTTCGCTGCGTGCCAGGTCCCGTGCGCGGGCATCCGCCGCTTCGCGCGCGGCGAGCAGGGAGTGCGCCAGCTTGGCATAGAGCGCGCGCGTCTCCAGCAGCAGCACGAGCAGGACGAAGCTGGCGGCGAGGAAGCCGTAGATGCGCCCGGCGTAGAAGCCGAGATCGAAGCGGCCGGCGTTGAGCACCGCGCTCAGCCCGATGTCGAACATCCAGGCGCACATCGTGACCATCAGCCAGATGTCGAGCACGCTGCGCGGCCGGCGGCGCCACAGCGCCGCCAGCGCCGCCAGGCTGAACAGCCCGACCGAGCCCACGACGCCCATCATCAGCGGCGTGTAGTGGCTGTCCTGCATGATCGGCGGCAGGTGCGCATGGCCCGCCGTCACCAGGCTCGACAGGGCGCTGACGATCGCCAGGACGACCGCCACCGCGATGACGATGTCGCCGCGCGCCGCGCCGGGCGATTCGGAGACGTCGCCGTTGCGCGGCATCGTGAGCGCGTAGCCGATCACCGTCAGCGGGAAGCCGGCGTGCCAGAACATGTAGAGCCACGCCGTGCTCTGCGGCCCGGCGCCGAACAGGCCGCCGGGCGCGAACAGGCCGGGGAAGCTCATGGTGTGGACCACGACCATGGCGGCGGTGAAGAGATAGCCGCTGGCCAGGATCAAGAGCGCGCGGCGGCGCAGGATGCTGTACTGGCCGAACAGCAGCACCGCGGTGACCAGGTCGCAGAGCGCCAGCGCCGACTGGTAGATCGGGATGAAGGCATCGACCCGGGCGAGCTGCTCGGTGGCGAACGGCGCGGCGATGACGAAGGCGGCGATGGACAGCAGCACGACCGTCAGGGCGAGACGGATCTCGCTGCGTCCGGCAGGCATCAGCGACAGGAACACCTGCTGCTGCTGTGTAGCCATGTTCGTCTCCCGACAGGCCGATCTATTGGCTGCGGATCGGCGACCCGCTTCGGGTAACCCCACACTTTATGAAAGCATCCGAAATACGAACGCTTCACTGAATACTGCGGGCAAAATGTGAAATAAGCTACCACAGATTGTGCAGCGCTTACATCGTTCTCCACGGCTGGCCGCAGAGAATTGCACTCGCCATGCAACTTTGATCGGGTGGGGCGGGACCTACGTCTCCAGGGTCGCGACCGGCTGGCCCTCGGCGACCGAGTCGCCCTCGGCGACGAGGAAGGCCTTGATCGTGCCGGCGCGCGGCGCCAGC
>CAYNOF010000924.1:0-5174 GCA_964398335.1 uncultured Rhizobiaceae bacterium | reverse complement strand
ACCCTCAATGATTTCTCCGACAGCTATGCCTACAAGGGCACCGCCGGATTCAGGATGCGGTGGTGAGCACGGGATGTCTTGCAGATCGCACGCATACTCGCTTCAGCCGTTGGGCCGCGAGCGGCGTTGGGGGCCGAGTGTCGGCACTGCCGTGAAGAACGCTTCCCACGGAGCATCCTCCTCCTGACGACCCAGGATCGATGATGCACCACTGGAATCCCGGACTGCGCAGCTGCATTCCTCGCTGCGCTCGGGATGACTGATCAGCCGCTGCCGTTGGCCATCGCCCTGACCAGCGAGGCGTGGAAGTCGTGCAGCCCGGGCTCGTTGCGGCCGAACACCACGTGGTCCTGCGCGCCGCTGTGGAAGCCCTGCTGGATGGTGCGCGCCATGGGGAAGTCCTCGGCCTGCACGGTGCCGCGCAGGATCTGCCAGTTCTTCTCCCATTTCTCGCGGTCGGCCGGGCGCACCTCGCGCTCGGGGCTGATCAGCCAGGTGCGCACGACGCAGCGGTCGGGATCGGCACCGTCGGGCACCGCGGTCCAGAACTCGACGTGGTCGCGCTGCCACACGACGATGGCGTTGGGGAAGACGCGGTGGATGCCGACGATGTGGTCGCCGAACTGGCGCTGCTCGGCCGGCAGGTGGCGCACCGCGTCGTAGCTCTTGCGCGGCGCGATGAAGCGGCCGTGGCGGCCGAGCTGCTCGTAGATGCCGGCACGGCCCTCGATGAAGCGGCCCACGGTTTTGTTGTGCAGGAAGGGCACGTGGTAGAGCTCGAGGAAGGTGTCGACCACGAGCTTCCAGTTGAGCTGCTCGGGATAGCGCTCGAAACGGAACACGCCGCCATCGGCGATCTTCATCTCCGCCAGCACCGCGCCCATCGGGCCGAGGAAGGCATCGATGTCGACCGCGCCGCCCTCGATCGGCCCCAGCCACACCAGGCCGTGGCGTTCGGCGACGGGCAGGGGCACCAGCGCGCGGCTCGAGCGGTCGATGCCGGTGAAGGCTTCCTGCTGCGGGATGTGGCGCAGGCTGCCGTCGGCGCCGTAGACCCAGGAGTGGAACTTGCAGGTGAAGGTGGCCTTGTGGCCGGCCTCCTCGTCGACCACGCGGCAGCCGCGGTGGCGGCAGACATTGTGGAAGGCGGCCAGGCTTCCATCGGCCTGGCGCACGATCAGGGCGGAGACGCCGTCGATGTCGACGGTGCGGAAATCGCCTGACCGCGAGAGCTCGGCGGAGGCGGCGACGATCAGCGGCTGGCGGCGGAACAGCAGGTCGCGCTCGCGCTGCAGGTGCTGCAGGTCGACGTAGTGCGCCACCGGCTGGCGGTACTCGCTGTCGGCCAGCATCGTCGTATTGGCCGCCAGCAGGGCGGCGATCTGGTCGCCCAGCCGGCGTTCGGTCGCGACGTCCATGGCGTATTCCTCCGTTGGCCGCATGATGACGCAGCCCGCCGGGCCGGGGCAATATGCGGGACGGGGAAAGCAGGTGGCGTGATGAAGGTGTTGTTCTGTGGCGATATCGTCGGGCGCAGCGGGCGCGATGCGGTGCTGCGCGAGGTGCCGCGCCTGCGCACGGCGCTCGGCCTCGACTTCGTCGTGGTCAACGGCGAGAACGCCGCCGCCGGCTTCGGCATCACCGCCAGGATCTGCGCCGAGCTGCATGCCGCGGGCGTCGACGTGATCACCGGCGGCAACCATTCCTGGGACCAGAAGGAGATCACGGCGCATATCGCCCAGGACAAGCGCCTGCTGCGGCCGATCAATTTCCCGCCGGGCACGCCGGGCTGGGGCGCCAGCGTCTACGACACCGCCGCCAAACGCCAGAAGGTGCTGGTGATCAACGTGATGTGCCGCCTGTTCATGGACGCGCTCGACGATCCGTTCCGTGCGCTCGACGCCGAGCTGGCCAAGCACCGGCTGAAGGGCACGGCGGATTTCATCCTGGTCGACGTGCATGGCGAGGCGACCAGCGAGAAGCAGTCGATCGGCCACTACCTCGACGGCCGCGTCTCGGCGGTGATCGGCACGCACAGCCACATCCCGACGGCCGATGCCTGGATTCTGCCAGGCGGTACGGCCTACCAGACCGATGCCGGCATGTGCGGCGATTACGACTCGGTGATCGGCATGAAAAAGGAGATCGCCGTGCAGCGCTTCATCCGCAAGATCCCGGGCGAGCGCCTGGCGCCGGCGGAGGGCGAGGGCACGCTGTGCGGCGTGCTGGTCGAGAGCGATGACGCCACTGGCCTCGCCCGCTCGGTCCAGCCGGTGCGCATCGGGGGAAAGCTGCCGGCAACGGTCATTGGAGCGCCATAGTCGGGGTTTAGGCTCCGATCGTGAAATGAGCGGACACTTCGGTGCTGATTCGTTCCAAAATCTCCACCGGTTGTGGGTGATGTAGGGTTCTGATCACTACATCCGGTATGAACCAGACTCCTGTTGACGGGACCCGAAAAAGAATCAAAAGTCCTTGTTATTGAACGGTTTTTTCTTAAATCGTTCACCGAATTTCCCGGTTAGAGGGGGCGTCGGAACCAAGGTTCCGACGTTTTTTAGGCGGGGGTCTCCGACCCCCGCCCTTTTTTTGTCTGCAGCCAAGCTGTGGAAAAACCTAGGGGATATCCACCACGACGTGGCCGATCTTGCTGCCGTCCTCGACGGTGCGATGGGCCTCGGCGGTCGTCGCCAGGGTCGCGCGTGCAGCGATATTGAACAGCGCGTTGCCGTTCGCCACCCAGCGCTCGATGTCGCGGAAGCACTGCGCGCGCTGCTGCGGCGTGATGGTGTAGACCAGCACCGGGCGCAGCATGACGTTCTTCACGATCGAGGCATAGAATGGCAGCTCGGCGGTCGGCGTCTTCGATCCGTAGTAGGCCAGCACGCCCTCCGGCTTCAGCATCGCCAGATCCTGCTGCAGGTTCTCGCCCAGCTCGACCTCGACGATGCGATCCAGCCCGCGCCCGCCGGTGATCGCCTTCACCCGCTCCGCGACATTCTCGCGGCGATAGTTGATCACGTGATGTGCGCCGGCGGCCGTTGCATGCGCCGCCTTGGCCTCGCCGCTCACCGTGGCGATCACCTCGGCACCGGCCCAGCGCGCGAGCTGCACGGCGTAGTGACCGACGACGCCCGCGCCGCCCGAAACCAGCACGGTCTGCCCGGTGGGCGAGCCGTCGGCGAACAGGCAGCGATGCGCGGTCATCACCGGGATGCCCAGGCACGCGCCCTGCGCATCATCGAGCCCCTTCGGCAACGGCACCGCGAACGCCGCCGGCAGCGCGCAGAGCTCGGCCGCCGTACCGCCGGCACGCAGATAGGCGGCGTTGAACACCCACACCCGCTCGCCGATGCGCGAGGCGACCACGCCCGGTCCGACGGCGACGATCTCGCCCGCGCCGTCGCTATGCGGCACCTGGCGCTTCAGCGTCATCTTCGCCCGCAGCCCCATGCGGCTCTTCACGTCGGACGGGTTGACCGCCGAGCTCTTCATGCGCACCACGACCTCGCCCGCAGCAGGCGAGGGATCCGGCATGTCGCCGACCACCAGCACCTCGTCGGCCGGCCCGTTACGCTCGTACCAGCACGCCTTCATGTCGTCCGCCTATTGCCAAGATTCGCGACGCTCAAAGCGCGCCTTCCCGGCCTCCGGGCCAGCTACGCGGGCCGGACGGTCGAGTGTATCCACGGCCTCGTTATAGCTGGTTTCGGCGGATGGCGAGCGCCGGTCAGCGACGGCCGGCGGCGAGCAGGGCCAATGACTTTGCCCGCGTCGCCTCGTCCGCGCTGCCCGCGTTGCCGCTGTCGAAGGGCGGCTGCGGGTCGTACTCGATGCCCAGTTGCAGGCCGCGTGCCGTCGTCTCGTCGGTGAGCTCGGCGGCCAGCGTCAGGGCCATGTCGATGCCGGCCGAGACGCCGGCGGCGGTGATCACCTTGCCGTCGCGCACCACGCGCTCATTGGCCGGCGCGGCGCCGAAGCGCGCCAGGGCCGGCAAGGCCGCCCAGTGCGTCGTGGCGCGCTTGCCCTGCAGCAGGCCGGCGGCGCCCAGGATCATCGCGCCGGTGCAGACCGAGGTGGTCCATGTCGTCGTCGCATCGATGGCGCGCACCCAGTCCAGCGTGCGCGCGTCGCCGAGCTGCGGCTGGACGTTGCCGGTGCCGGGGACCACCAGCACGTCGGCCGAGGCGACCTGGGTGAACGGCACCGTGTCGTCGAAGACCAGGCCGGTATCGGTCCGCACCCGCGCGCCGAAGCGGCTGGCGACGACCGGCCGGGCGCCGGGCAGGCGCGAGAGGACCTCCCACGGCCCGATGGCGTCGAGCGTGGTCATGTCGTCGTAGAACAGGAAGGCGATGCGCATGGCCGCTCCCGATATGCTAGAAAGCGCCGACAGGCAACCAACCAGGCACCTTTCCCCCGAACCATGGCTGGCCATTCACAGTTCAAGAACATCATGCACCGCAAGGGCGCGCAGGACGCCAAGCGGGCCAAGGTCTTCACCAAGCTGCTGCGCGAGATCACCACGGCGGCCAAGCAGGGGCTGCCCGATCCGGCGGCCAATCCCCGCCTGCGCGCCGCGGTGATCGCCGCACGCGTCGCCAACATGTCGCGCGACACGATCGACCGCGCCATCAAGCGCGCCTCGGGCGCCGGCGGCGACGCCGACTACGTGGAGATGCGCTACGAGGGCTACGGCCCCGGCGGCGTGGCGCTGATCGTCGAGGCGCTGACCGACAACCGCAACCGCACCGCCTCTGATGTGCGTTCGACCTTCACCAAGTACGGCGGCAACATGGGCGAGAGCAACAGCGTCTCGTTCATGTTCGACCGCGTCGGCGAGTTCCGGTTCCCGCTCTCGGTCGGCAGCGCCGACGAGGTGATGGAGAAGGCGATCGAGGCCGGCGCCGACGACGTGCAGAGCGTCGAAGGCGAGGACGGCTATCACGAGATCGTCTGCGCCCAGGACGATTTCGCCGCCGTTCGCGAGGCGCTCGAGAAGTCGCTGGGCCAGCCGAGCAGCGCCAAGATCGCCTGGCGGCCCAAGACGACGGCGCCGGTCGAGGGCGAGCAGGCGCAGAGCCTGTTCAAGCTGATCGAGCAGCTCGAGGACAACGACGACGTGCAGAACGTCTACGCCAATTTCGAGATGTCCGACGCCACCATGGCGAGTT